>NZ_QFXN01000033.1:0-36188 GCF_003144775.1 Enterobacter sp. CGMCC 5087
GTCCGTGCTGACGCTGGCAACGGGTGAAGCCCGCGACGTGGCGTTTGATATTGCCACTCCGGATGCGATCCCGCCTCTGGATAAGGCGGTTTTGCAGGTTTCACTCCTCAGCGACCCGTCGGTACAGGCGTCTGCCGCGCTGCGGGATATTACCCCGCAGGCCGATCCTCAGACCCGCACCTGGCGCGTCAGGGCCACCCTGCAAAACCCGCCGGCGGCCATGGCGCTGGGCGCCAGCGTTACCGTCACGTTGCCATCGTCTGCCCCGCGCGGCTACACCCTTCCCGCGTCGGCGCTGACCCGCATCGGCGACAAACCGGCCGTTTTTGTGATTACCCTGCAGTCGCGGGCGCAGCTGCGCGCGGTGGTGCCCGCGAGCTATACGGCCTCCTCCGTCATTATTGCCTCCGGCCTTGAGCCGGGCGACAGGGTGATTACGGCGGGCGTGAGCACATTACGATCCGGCGAGCCGGTGGTTGCCGGAGAGGTTCAGCCATGAACACAGGACCGGAAGCCAAATTTAACCTCTCCGCCTGGGCGCTGAAGAACCAGCAGATGGTCAGCTTTTTCATGCTGCTGGTAATTACGATGGGCGTGTTTTGCTATGAGAAGCTGCCGCGTAACGAAGATCCGGCTTTTACCATTAAAACGGCCGTCGTCTCCGCGCAGTGGCCGGGAGCCTCCGTGGCGGATACCACCCGCCTGCTGACCGATACGCTTGAAAAAAAGCTGCAGGAAACGCCCTGGCTGGGCTATCTCGAAAGTGAAACCCGGGCCGGACGCACCGTTATCCACGTCAACCTCCGTGACGATACGCCCCCGCAACGCGTGCAGGATATCTGGTATCAGGTTCGCAAAAAAATGCAGGACATCGCGCCGTCCCTGCCTGAAGGGGTGCAGGGCCCTGCCGTGGACGACGAGTTTGACGATACGTTCGGCACAATTTACGCCTTTATTCCCGAGGGTTTCACCCTGCGGGAGGTGCGGGATCGCGCAGAGACAATTCGTCGCGAGCTGATGTCCCTGCCGGATATAGGCAAAACCACCCTGCTGGGCGAACAGCAGGAGCAGTGGGTTCTCGCCTTTTCTCCGGCGCGCCTGGCCGGGATGGGGCTTGATATTCAGGAGGTTGCCGACGCCCTCCGGGCGCAAAATGCGGTTGTCCCGGCAGGAACGATGCGTACCGAAAAAGAGAACATGGCGATCAAGGTCAGCGGGGCGCTCACGACCGAAGAGAGCTTACGCGCCGTCACGCTGCACGTGAACAATCGCTATATTCCGCTGACCGACATTGCCACCGTCACCCGGGAAATCGCCGAGCCACCGGCCCCGGCCTACCGGGTGAACGGTAAACCGGCTATCGGGCTGGCGGTGTCGATGGCGCCAACGGGCAACATGCTGCGTTTCGGCGCTGCGCTGAATGCCAGAATGGCGGCCCTCAGCGCCGGGCTGCCGCACGGTATCGAGATGGTGAAAGTTGCCGATCAGTCAGCGGTGGTCAGTGACGCGGTAAGCGGGTTTATCCGGGTGCTTATCGAAGCCGTTGTGATCGTGCTGGCGGTTTCATTTGTCTCGCTGGGGTTACGGGCCGGACTGGTGGTGGCGACGGCCATTCCGCTGGTGCTCGCCATGACGTTTGCCGGCATGATGCTCGCAGGTATTGGCCTTCAGCGTATCTCGCTCGGGGCGCTGATTATTGCCCTGGGCCTACTGGTGGATGACGCCATGATCGCCGTCGAAACGATGGTCTCCCGGCTGGAAGCGGGGGATTCCCGTCGGCATGCGGCCACCCATGCGTTTAAAACGACTGCATTTCCGATGCTCACCGGTACTCTGGTGATGATTGCCGGCTTTATTCCCGTTGGTTTTGCGGCCTCCAGCGCCGGTGAATACTGCTTTTCCCTGTTTGCGGTGGTGCTCATTGCCCTGCTCTGCTCCTGGGCCGTCGCGATCCTGTTTTCGCCGCTGACGGGCACGTGGCTGCTGCCGGAAAAAGTCAGACATCACGCGGCGGGACCCGGCAGGATCGCGCGCGGGTACGGACGTCTTTTACGCCTGGCGCTGCGTCACCGAGTCGCTACCGTGCTGCTCGCCCTTTCCGCGCTGGGGCTATCAGCGTACGGCACGACGTTTATGCAGGGCGAGTTTTTCCCCGCCTCGGATCGGCCAGAGCTGCTGGTCAGCCTGACGCTTCCGGCCAACGCGTCGCAGCCGGAAACGCTAAGAGAGGTGGAAAAGCTGGAAAAGGCGCTGGCCGGCAACGGCAACATCGATCGCTATTCGACGTACGTCGGGTCGGGCGCCATCCGTTTTTACCTGCCGATGGACGTGCTGCTGGAAAATGAAAATATCGCCCAGATGGTCGTGGTGGCTAAGGATCTTGAGGCGCGGGATCGTCTGCATGCGCAGTTCAACAGGATCCTGGCGACGCAGTTTAGCGACATCATCACGCGCGTGTCGCCCCTTGAGCTGGGGCCGCCCGTCGGCTGGCCCATCAAATACCGGGTGAGCGGGCCTGATTATCTGCAGGTCCGGGCGTTGGCGAACCGTCTCACGGACGCGATTGGCCGGTCTCCGTTCTCACGCGACGTTAACCAGACGGCCGGAGAGCCGGAGAGGGTCATTACCTTAAAGGTAAATCAGACGGCG
The DNA here is from genome assembly GCF_003144775.1 of Enterobacter sp. CGMCC 5087. Classification (NCBI taxonomy): domain Bacteria; kingdom Pseudomonadati; phylum Pseudomonadota; class Gammaproteobacteria; order Enterobacterales; family Enterobacteriaceae; genus Enterobacter; species Enterobacter sp. CGMCC 5087. Next base: position 2,650 of record NZ_QFXN01000033.1, read on the forward strand.
GCCAGAGCGGCGGGAATATCGTCAAAAAGCCTCGCCCGCACGCTGAACACCGTCTGGTCCGGCAGCGTTGTCACGTCCATCAGGGATAACGACCGCCTTGTCGACGTGGTGCTGCGGGCCACGGACGATGCACGTCACAGCACTGCCACCCTCTCCTCGCTCACGATTCAGGGGAATGACGGTAAAAAAATTCCGCTCAGCGCCGTCGCGACGCCGGTCTGGGGCGTGGACGATCCGGTCGTCTGGCGTCGGCAGCGCGTGCCCTTTATCACGGTGCAAACGGATCTTGCCCCGGGGCTGAAGGCTGAAGCGGTATCCGCGGCGCTGCGTCCGGCGGTCGACAAGCTGCGCGCGAGCCTGCCCGCTGGTTACAGCATTGAAGAAGGCGGCGCGGTTGCCGAATCGGACAAGGGGAACAGCTCCGTCTTTACCGTTCTTCCGGTAACGCTGGTCCTCATGCTGTTGCTGCTGATGATTCAGCTGCGGCGTTATTCCCGAATGCTGCTGGCCCTCCTGATGGCCCCGTTTGGCTTGCCGGGGATCGTGCTGGCTATGCTGCCCGGCGGTACGCCGATGGGGTTTGTCGCGCTGCTGGGCGTCATCGCTCTGGCGGGGATGATCGTACGCAACGCGGTGATACTGATTAGCGAAGTTGACAGCAATCTTGCTCAGGGGATGGCAAACGATGCCGCGATTATGGCGGCCGCGGAGCACCGGGCCAGACCCATCTGCCTGACCGCCTGCGCCGCCATCCTGGGCATGATCCCGATCTCTCATCAGGTCTTCTGGGGGCCAATGGCCTATGCCATTATCGGCGGGCTGCTGGTCGCGACGCTGGTGACGCTGACCGTGTTACCCGTGTCGTTTAGCCTGCTGTTACAGTGGGGAGCTCAGCGCAACGCCGCAGAAGACGGACTGCGCTGAGGCTCCACCGTTTCCCGGCAGATTACGCGGCGGTCAGCGCAAAACGGTCTTTCAGGACATGGCGGATTTCATCCTCCGCCAGTTTCCGCGTTTCAGTGCCGTTCGCCGTGACGGTTTTCAGCATATCGCCCAGCAAAATCTGGCGTCCCTCCGGGCTGTGCTGCACCACTACCCGCTTCTGCACAAAGATGGCATCCGGGTGCGTGGAGTTAAGGTAGTTGGCCGGAACGAAGTCAATCCATTCCTGAGGGGTGAGATCAAAGCCGTACTGCCGGGCCCACTCTCCCTCAACCTTCGCCTCAAGCAGATACTCGCCCTCCGCGCTGCGGCTTAGCCGAAACGTGTCGAAATCCTGCGCGATATCCACATCAAGCGTATCCAGCGCCATCGGCGCACGAATGCCGTAGCTGCCGAAACCGAGGTCGCAAAGCCACTGTCGGCTATCTACCTCAGCGACGATCGCCATGTGGGTTTTCGGCCGCCGCGCGGGGTAGAACATCGGGCGCGCCGCCACGAAGCGGTAAGGGAGCCCTAACGCCTCCAGCGCCATGGCAAAAAGCCCGTTCACCTCGTAGCAGTAGCCGCCGCGCCCCTGCGTTAACACCTTCTCGGCAATATCGTCTGGCGCCAGCGAGACAACTTTGCCCGCCTGCACGTCCAGATTCTCAAAGGGAACGGAAAAGAGCTGATGACGCATCAGCGCATGCAGGGTGGCCGTATCGGCACCCGCCGGTCCGGTATAGTTTATGCGTTTGAAATAGGTGGAAATGTTGAAGTTATCGCTGTGCATAATGCCTCCTTGTCCTGAACATGCCGGACACTATAGATGGCGCGCATCAATGGCTGTATAGTCAGTTTTATCGAAAATTAGCCTGAACAGTTACCCATGTCTGCCCCGTCCCAGTCCTCTCCCCACTATCGCCGTATTGCGGATATGCTGCGTCTCACCATTACGTCCGGCGCGCTGCGCGCCGGTGACAGAATGATCTCCGCGCGCAAACTGGCCGAACGCGAGCGCGTTAGCCTTCCGACGGCGCTGGAGGCCCTTCGCTGCCTCGAGGCTGAGGGGCTGATCGTTGCGCGTCCACGTTCAGGCTATTACATCCGCCAGACCAGCCTGCCACCGCGCGTAGAGCCCGCGCGCTCCACGCCGGGCCCGGTCCCCGTCACCCTGTCCGCCGTGGCCCGGTCGCTGTTCAGCAGTGCAGAAGCCCGGCTGATCCCGCTGGGCGCCGCCCTGCCCGATCCCGCGTGGCTGCCGGGAGATGCGCTGCAGCGGGCGTTGCACTCTGCGGGCCGTCGTCTGGACGCGCATGGACAGAGCTACAGCCTGCCTCCGGGAAGGCGGGATTTGCGAAGCAAGATTGCCGCGCGCTCTGCCCAGTGGGGAGCCAGGTTCGGCGCGGACGATCTCATTATTACCGCAGGCGCGACGCAGGCGCTGCGCCTGGCCCTTCGGGCCGTGTGCCAGCCGGGTGACGTCGTGGCGATTGAGCAGCCCGCCTACTTTGGCACGCTCCTGCTGCTGGAGGATTTAGGCCTGAAGGCCTTAGCGGTCCCCACCGACCCTGTGGAAGGCCTGCTGCTGGAACCGCTGGCGGACGCTATTCGCTGCCACCGCCCCGCGGCCGTTCTGGCCTCGCCCACGGTGCAAAATCCTTTGGGTGCCAGCATGCCCGTCGCGCGCAAGCAGGAACTGGTTGCCCTGCTTGAAGAGGCTGAAATCCCTTTTATTGAGGACGATGTTTACGGTGACCTGGTCGGCGAGGGGCAACGCCCTCCGGCCTGCAAGGCGTTCGACCAGAGCGGGAATGTGATCTACTGCAGTTCCCTGTCCAAAACGCTTGCGCCCGGATGGCGAATCGGCTGGATCGCCGCCGGACGCTACTCCCCGCAGGTCTTACAGGCCCGCATGGCCGGAGAATGGGCTGGCGCCCCGCTGCTGGAAGCGGCGACGAGCGACGTTCTGGCGAGCGGCGACTACGATCGCCATCTGCGGCGGCTGAAGCGCCGGATCTCAGAGGGCGTTCGCGCCATCGTGGCGCAGGTCAAAGCGAGCTTTCCGCCCGGTACGCGCGTTAACGTACCCGCTGCCGGTTTCCTGCTGTGGGTTGAACTGCCTCAGCGGGTCAACGCGCTGGAGGTGCACCGTCGCGCGCTGGCGCTGGGTATTGGCGTCAGCCCTGGCCCCCTGTTTTCCCCTGCAGCGGAGTTAACGCACTTTCTGCGGCTGAACTGCGCAAACGAACCCACGCCCCGCCTGCTGAACGCTGTGGGACAGATTGGCGCGCTGTGTCACGAGCTGGCCGCCCGGCAGGAATAATTTCACAGATTGAGGATTGATCGTTCTTTAACGACTGCTTCAGGATTGGCACTTTTTACCGCTGTCAGAAAAGCCGTGAAGTTGTGATTCCAGAGGGTGAGATTGTTATAAAACTGTACTTGCTTTTCATTAGCACCATCACGGTAAATAACAATCCAGACCCGTCTGCTATTTATTTCGGTATTTCCCGGCCCGATTTTAATGATGTTAGCCAGCGCAATCTTACGGGTGGCGTTTTTTTTAACTTCATATAAAGACAGGTCATCATAAAACCAGGTTTTACCTGCATTCCCGCCAAATATTGAGGGGTTGGCAGATATCTTTTTCATCCCGTTACAGTCTGAAATGATGCGTTTTGCCTGGCGAATGCGTCTGACAAAAAAGCTTAACAGAATGAAAAGCGCAATGAGGGGCAGCGCGACTGATATCATTTTTAAACTCTCGTGCATCCCTCTGCCCCGCCATACCTTTTTTATTAACGCGTGAGTATAACGCGCCGATCGTTGATGACAACAACCCTTACGGTCAAGGAATAATCCGCGCGGCTCTCAGCTGCGCGAACAGGCTGAAAAACATCTCATCGGTCGCCTGCATTTGCGTAAAGCCCGTCCTGCGCAGCTTGCTCCCGTCACCAAACATGTCGTAATTCCAGCTAAAGACAAAATCGGCAAAATGGCCGTCGCTCAGCTGCAAAATATCCGCTTCTACCAGCCCTTCCCCGGCAAGCTCTCGCCATACGCCGCGATAGTCGTTAAACAGCTGATGAAATGACAGCCTCACCGGCGGCGCAGAGTCCAGTTCAAACCAGCGTGCGATGCGCGGCCACAGCTCGCTCCAGCGCCAGATATCGCCATTGTTTACGTTGAACGCCTGATTCTGTGCCGCAGGTGACGCGGCGGCCCACACCGTGGCCTCGGCCAGCAGCCCGGCGTCGGTATGGTCAACGATGCTGTGCCAGGCCTGTTCCGAACCGGGAAAACGCAGCGGTAACCCCAGCGCCTTGCACAGGGAGGCGTACAGGGCGATGCTCAGCGCAAGGTTCATGGCATTACCCGGTACCGCGCTCCCCACCACGCCCGGCCTGATGGCATTCCAGTGCCAGCGTTTCCCCCGCTGAAACTGGCTGAGCCACGCGAGCTGTGCGGCGTTAAATTCGGCACCCGGCACGCCGGGATCGCTTTCCCGCGCCGGGGTTTTAAACGGTCCCAGATGCGCACCATAGACTTTGTACCCCTGCATCAGGCTTACCGTCTGCAAAGGCGCCGTTTTTTCGAGGGTGCTGACCAGATTACGCAGCATGGTGACGTTCGGCTCAACCATGTCCGTCCAGTTCGCCGCGTTCGCCCAGGCGCTGTAAAAGACGTGGGTAACACCGTTCAGGGCGTGCAGCGCCCGTGCGGTATCCTGCGCATCCAGTAAATCGACGTTCACCATGGGAATGCCGTCCGGATGGGTTACCGCGTGGCGACTGAGGCCAATCACCTCCCACTGATGGTGCAGGAGCGTGTTGACCAGCTGTCTGCCGACAATGCCGCTGGCGCCCGCGACAAGGGCGACGTTGTGTTGCTGCATCTTATTCATGGTGTTTCTCCGGAAAGGGTGACAGACGCAGTGTGATCTATTATTTTTTCTGGAGATATCCCCTGAAACCGATGGCACTTATAAGCAGAATCATTAAATGAATAATAAGCTCACCGCCATTTCTACCTTTCTACGCGTCGCTGAAGCGGGCTCGTTTTCAGCGGCCGCCCGTCAGACCGGTATTAAGCAGTCCGCCGTCAGTCAACAGATCGCGGCGCTTGAGGATGAGCTTGGCGTGGTGCTGCTGCACCGTACGACGCGTACGATGAAGCTGACCGAACAGGGTGAACGTTACCGGCGAGATATGCAGCTTGTGCTGGACGCTATGGGGGAAGCGGAAAGGCGTTTACATCCTGCCGATCATCGCGTTCAGGGACGCGTCCATGTCCAGTTGCCGAGCGGCCTGGGGCAGATCATTTTGCCGCATCTGCTGGCGCTACAGCGCCTGCATCCCGAACTGCAGCTGATGATTTCCCTGGATGACCGCCTTGCCGATCTGGTGACGGAGGGCGTGGATGTCGCGATACGGCTGAGCAGTGAGCCTCCGCAGGCGCACGCGGCTCGCGTGCTGGCGCGTATTGAAGCTGCGCTGTTTGCCGCTCCCGGTTTTCAGGCGGTACACGCCGTCAGCGAGCTGGCGACGCTGCCACACGTACGGTTCAGCGGTATTCCGCTGGATGCCCCCCTGCGCCTGATGTCCGGCGAGGAAACGGTTGAGATCAACGTGAATACCGTTTTCCGTGCCAACACCAGCGACGCGCTGCTGCAGGCGCTGGAGTCAGGCATCGGTATCGGCGGCATGCAGCGACCGCTCATGGCCAGGGCGCTGCAGGCGGGCACGCTGATACCGGTGCTGCCCGAGTGGCGGTTACCCGATCGCTTCCTCTATGCCGTCTACCCCGACGCCCGCTTTATTCCGCAGCGCGTCAGAAAGGTCGTCAGCGTGATCGAGCAGTTACTGCCTGAAATACTCAAGAAAAACTGATTGTTCCCCCGTAAATCACGTGCATTTTTCAACCACCAGGAATAGAGTGTTTTTACCGTATCCTCCTCTTTCTGGAGCACTTATGCCGGATTACCGTTTTTTCCAAAAAGGCCCGAACCTGATTGCGATCGAGAGCGCAAACACCGATGCGGCCGCTCAGCTCATCGCTCAGGGGTTTGAAAAACAGTTTGAGGAGATCGGCGCTGCGGATGAAAAAGAGGCGCTTACCCGCCTTGCGGATATCCGTAAAAATAATGAGATCGATCGCTATAACTTCCTGGCCGGAGCGGGCGAAATGCCGTGGATCGGCGTGCTGACGGCTGCGGCAACCTGGTTGACACAAAAGAAGAAGGATATCCCAGCTCCCTGACAACCGTGGATGCTTTCTTACCCTACCTATAATAAAGTTCAACGTCCCGGATACGATCCTAGTATGCATGTATAGATTAGCTCCTGAAGTTCCAGGAATTCATCCCCATGCTCCTTCATTTGACATATCAATTTTTTTGCCACATGTAAATTCGCGCAATTCTATCTTATGTAAGATGGAGTGATATAACCATCTAAAATTTACTAATCTATTGAATACTCTCTCAAATACCTTTAATTAAATATAATGAAAAGAAACCAGCAGTTCACTGGTTTCTTAATTATTTGAACTTACATAATCGAATTTATTACTACTGATACGTCATTGTAAATGTGGCGCTGGCGTTAGCCGCACCGGCAGTAATGTCGCCCCCGGTTTGAACATACTGGGCCTGCAAAGGAACAGAATATGCACCATCCGTACCTGTCGTCCCGATACGTTTAGGTCTGCCAAACTGAACCGGTACCCCCTCAGACAATATCTGCAGCCCAACCCCGCTGGCGGTCTGTCCTCCGGTATTGTCCAGTTTCAGTATGCCATTCGCGCTGTTTTCAGCGCCTGCTGAACCCGGATCAATCGTGACATTGACGTTCGTCGATGCATCACAATCGAGGTCAATCTTAAAGTCCGTTTTACCCGCGACGCCGCTGTTTTTACGAAAATCCGTAGCATTGGCCGGGTTCATATTGACCTGAATATTGGTATTGATAACTGAACACGCTACGGTAGTAATTTTTGACGCCGTCAGATTCGTGGTAAATACGCGGCCTTCACCATTTGTAAAACCGCGGATGAGTACTTCTCCGCTTTTAATGGATCCACTCTCCGTTTTTCCAATTTTCACAAGCTCAATTGAGTTGCTCTCATAACCCCAGGAATAACGCGCGCACCAGCGGTCGGTAGTATCTGAAGCGGTACACCAGGTACCTGATGTTCGCGGCATACGGTTAGTGTTAATCGCTCTCACTCTGATGGCAATGCCTGGAATGCCCGTCTGGAAAAGCTCTTCCCCATTGAATGTCACTCGCGTAAATTCGGCCCCGACATCAATTAATGGTAAATACCCACCTGTACGAGGGCAGTCAGCGACGTTACCGTGGCTCAAATACCGCTGCCAGAGATTTATCGAGCGCAGTACCGTACCTACAGGTGCGTCTCTCTGAATGATAATATCGCCGAAGCTAACGGTTTCCGATCCTTCCGTATTGCCCCCAACAAAATGGCATCTTACCAGCGCAAAGCTATTAAAACTCAGCAGCATAAGAACTGAAACGATAACTAATCTTAAAAGATTATTATTGAAGTAATTCATGATCATTATTCCGTTCGTTTATCTACAGGTTGCGCCTATATCAATCAATGACTTATTAAGATTGGGCAGTTCAACGTTAGCTGAACACTGTCGGGACAGTTCATTCCCCCACTTGACCTGCAGCGTATTTTTATTCGCTAAACCACTCAGATAGACTTGCCCCTGATCGCCAACGATTGCAGCCTCATTACTTTCAGCCCCATAACTAACCGTGGCGCCAAAGGGAACAAATTTTCCGTCCGGTCTTTTAAGTGTTATGAGTGCACGCTGGCCAACTTTTGCACTAAACTCTGCACGAACTAAGGCGCCGCGCGTTGGAACGACGTTACGGCTTGTAACCTCTACATCCACATCATCCGGCAAGCTTTCAGTGCTTAAAACCAGCTCGTTGTTTCTGTAAGGGCTCACAAAGGGAACCACTGCGTAGCCGCGGTAATCAGTTTTGACACCAGACTGATTGTTAACCCTCACCCCTGACGCTCCCGGGACTTTGATCAGCGCAAGCGTTTCTCCTCCGGTCTGACCCGCCGTAATCCCGTCTTCATGGACGACAATCGTGCCTTGTGCACCAAAGTTTAGATTGTGACCCTGGGTGCTGTAGCTATACGCTCCATTCACTTCACCATAGGTACCCTTGTAGTTCGCTCTGCTGTAACCTGTATTACCCTGCCCCTTATTCCCATAGCCTTCAGCTACAGACCAGCTGAGGCTATCTCCTTCAAGCGCCGTGCCGCTCAAAGAAATATTCTGGTTCGTTCCGCCTGTACGGCTGCTGCTAAAGTTGTAGCCCGCGTAGGTCGTCGTAGAGAACAAACTCAGAGGCATACTTAGCGTAAAAGACAAGAGCCGATCGGAAGTACGGTGATGTGAATCACTCACGTCTTTATTAAAAGAATAATTCAGGCTGTAGCCGATCCCCCTGTAACTGTTCGAATAGCCAATGGCCCAGGAGTCAGTTTTTCTGTTACTTCCCCAGTAATCCTGCCGCACTATCGATGCCGATAAATAACCTGCGCTATCACCCAGGTTTTGCGTTAACGTCATTTCAGCCCTGTTCCGCCGACGTTCCTGGTAAAAGAACTCGTTTCCACCGTTGCGCAAATCAAAGGCATCATTAAGGGTATAAAAATCAGATGTCGAATAACGATACCCTGCAATCGCGATGTTTGTGCCGGTAGTTAACATGCTCTTACTGTATCTCACGCGCAAAGACTGTCCTTTTGCTACCTTTCCATCATTCCTGGAATTAACGGAATGGGTAATATCTGTCGAAAATGCACCCAGACTGCCCAGATTTTTTCCGACGCCTAACGCTGAAGAATGGTAATCGCTGGCGAACTGTGCTCCTCCATACAACGTAAAACCTGCAGGAAGGCCATAGATTAAGGAGCTCTGAAAAACAGGAGTGTCCTGAGCTTCGTTCTCATAGGTCCGATATTGACCTATGCTAAAGGCATAACGTAAGTTGCCTGCACGCTGCAATATAGGTAAGGAAGCAAAAGGAACAATCTGGTATTGCTCGCTGCCATCGCTTTCTTTAATCGTAACGCTTAAATCACCACTTCCCCCGGTAGGATAGAGATCGGTAATCTCGAACGGCCCGGCCGGTAAAAATGCCTGGTAAATAACGAAACCGTTTTGACGAATAGTTACTTCCGCGTTGTCGCCTCGAGCAATACCGCGCACTACCGGTGCATAGCCACGAAGGCTTTCGGGCAACATCTCATCGTCAGATGCAAGCTGAAGGCCTCTAATTGAGACGCTGTCAAAAATTTCACCTGGCGTACTGGTGTCTCCCAGCGTCAGTTGTCCTTTTAATGATGAAATGCCCCGCTGCGCGTAGGTGTAAGCGCTGTCCCAGCGGCCAACGCCGTTAGTATCACGTACGTAGTTTGAATAGTTACGCAAGCGCCAGGCTCCAAAGTTTACACCTGGACGAAGACTCAAAAACTGTGAAGCACTGCTGCCATCGTTATCATTAAAACTGTGGCTGGACATAACGCTGTAATTAATAATTGCAGCGGTGAGTCCGTCATCCCATTTATCGGGTGCCACGTATCCGCGTACGGCGTTGACGAGGAATGCCTGCGGTACGCTGATCCTTAATGCTTGCGCCTTAAAATCCAGTGATGCAGTCGCGTCAGGGATAGTATTCAGGTCGACACAGCGATCGGATTTGTTAAGTGACTCCGTGCGTACGCCATATCGCTTTAACATTTCAATGCTCAGGCAGGGTGTGAGTTCACTCTTACCGTTGAGTCTGATTTTTTTAAACGCAATTGACGATGTATCAACATGGCTGTCGTTAATATATACATCGACATAGTATTCACCTTCTGCCTGTTCACCGCTCTGAAATTGCTTCAAATCAGGGACATCATCGATATCATTGACGCGCTCGAGTAAAGCCGGATTAAAATAATCAGAACCGTACGCACCGGAAATAAAGGAAGTCAAAATCAGCATAAGAGTCACGCGCCCGTGGTTTAGCTTAAATTTCTTTGGTGACATACTTTTCATCATTATTTTGAGATCCATATTTTAAAAGCTGGATTTAAAAACCTGCCCAGGCACGCCATAATCATTAAATACTTTCCACTCAACTTTGCCGCCAGACGGCGCTGTACCGAGTGGGAATGTTTTACTGGATTTTGGTGCAACATACGTCACGTTTTGCAGTTCAACGCCATTTACGGCAACGGATGAGAAATTCATATAATAGGCTGAATTATTATTAACCGTGAGGCTATTACCCGCCTTTGTCCATTTCAGTTGACTGGCAAAATCTTCAGGTCTGTTTTTTTTCAAAACATCTGGTCGATATATCAGTTTGATACGTGTCTTAACGGCTAATTGCAGCTGATTTTCTTCTCCTGATGGGTTGGCTGAAGGAATCGCTTTAACGTTTAACCAAAAAAGAGTTTCCTGGTCTGGACGAAGCTGTGAGCCGCGAAATAAAATTCGCAGTGCATTGTTTTGATGTGCATCCAGACGGAATAATGGAGGGGTAACAGCAAACGTTTTATCCGGCGTGCCTGTTTCCGTTTCCGTCCATGACTGTACCAGAAACGCTTTATCATCAGGGTTGCGTAATTGTATGGATACTTCTTTCTCCTTTTCATTATAAATAACACGAGTACCACCAATCTGGACCCCCGCAAAAGCCTCCATGGATAAAAGTGCAACTGTTGCCAGTAACAGGGGCTGCGTTATTTTTCTCATGATAATCTCGCTGTTTTGAACGTGAGGACACTGCTGCGCATTCGTAATGCGCAGCAGAAAAAAAAGATCAGTTGTAGGCTACGGTGAAGTTAGCAGTAGAGTTTGCATCACCTGCCGTCACCGTGCTTGCAGTAGAAACGTATGCAGCACTAAAGTTCAGGGTTGCGTTCCCGGCATTGATGGCTACAGGTTTTGAATCGGCGAAGAGCGGCAGGACGGAGCCATCTGCATCACGCAGCTGAATACCTACGCCCGTTGCTTTGGTCGGAGTATCAGTTAATGCCAGAACCGATGGGTTCCCCCCTTCAGGCGTACCGTCAAATTTCACAGAAACATTGCTGTGCGCTGCAGGGCAGTTGCTCAGCACTACGCTAAAACCAGTAGCGGCAGATGTCGTACCTGGAGCGGAAAAAGAATTGCTGCCAATTGTGCCGAGCGCGACGGTCTGAGTTTTTGATGCGGTTGAAATATCACACGTATCATCAGTGATATTGCCGGTGAAATTGATGGTGCCATCCGCAGCGTGAGATGATGCCACGAAAACTGAGCTGAAGATTGCGAATGCAAGGATGTTGGTTTTCATATTTTGTTCCAGATTACGATTAAGCTGATTTACAGTGACATATCCCATGAGAGATACGTTTAGCTAAAACTCGCGTATGCCACACTCGCTGTAGCATGATTCAGGATGAATATTCCTGAGTTAATCCGCGAGATGACACTTATAGTGCCAGCTGTATTAATCTGGATCATTCAGATGGAGGATCTGGATCTGTAGTCTACGACCACGTCATTTGTAGTCCATTTCCTCATAAACAATTAAAAAGTAGGCCTTTAAGTTACATTTCAGTACGTTACGTAGTATTCTGACTACACATTAGTACATTGAGTCTGATTTTAATTTATCTTTTCAAACACTATGCTTGTGCTTTTGGAGTTAAAAATGATAAATGTACTTACAAACGATCTTCTTTTTTATAATGGAATTGCTCAGCTTTTAAAACCTGCCGGGGCAAAAGTACATCATTCAGCTACGGATAACATTGAATCGACATCCTTAAGTCACAAGACCTCTCTGATTATCATTGATATGCACGGCCTGTTATATAATCTGGAGGAAATGCTCGCTACTGTAAAAGTTTTAACAGAAAAATACCCTTATGCTAAAGTAATGATTGTTGCAAACCGTATTAACAAGGTAACTAAAAATACATTGCACAAATTTAACAAAACGATGTCTGTCGTGACAGCTGAGTCTTTCTTTAATTACTGCATCACCAGGTTTTCACAAAAAAACAAATTTTCTCCGAAAAATCCCTTAGGTAATGAGCAAACTGCACTAACCAAACGAGAAATACAGGTACTAAAATACGTTGCAACGGGTAAGTCATTAAAAACAATCAGCAGAGTAACGAACCTGAATGAAAAAACCATTAGTTATTATAAGTGCTCAATTATGAGGAAATATGGTTGTACCAACATGGTTGAGTTTAAGATGTTGATGGAAGAACTCGGCTATCATTCATTCTGAAAAAGAAGGGGAGGCTATAAGCCCCCCTTCTTTTTATTTTTCTAACCACTGTTCAATACAGGAGTTCAGTTCATTGACATCCCTCATCACATTTTGCCACTCCGTCGACACCTCATGCGGACTTGGGGGCTCCTTCAAACAGAGTATCTCTAGTGCTCTGCAATGTTTTTCCGCATTTCGGGCCCCTATGATTTGCGCTGCACCCGAAATTCTATGAATACATTTTGCCAGTTCTGGCCAGTCCTCCAGCTCATACAAATCTTCAGCTAACAGTAGGTCGTCCCGGTTACTTTTAAGGGTGACTGACAAGAGTTCCGACAGCATGCCTTTATCGTTATGAGTCAAAGCCAACAAATCTTCTAAGTTGAGTAAGTCACCTAGCTGACTGGAAGACTTCTTCTCAGAATCCAGCTGCTCTGCAACATTATTCAGAATTGCCTGGAGTTGAGGCAACTGAAGCGGTTTGAACAGACAGTCATCCATTCCAGCCTCAAGACACTTGTTACGTTCCTCTGGCCACGCATTAGCGGTTAGCCCAAGGATAATGACATGCCTGCTCTGATGCTGGCGTATCAGTTTTGTTAACGCAATTCCGTCCATTCCGGGCATGCTGCAATCGGTAATAACCGCATCAAATTCCTGAGCCTGCCATTTCTCCCATCCCTCAATGCCCTCTTTAGCTTCAGTAACCTGATGGCCAAGATGCAATAGCTGATGTTTCATAAGCATTCTGTTTGCAGGGTGATCGTCAACAGCAAGAATGCGCAATGCTCTGTGAGGAGATTTTTTATCAAACTCTTCCTTGATTTCCGGCTCCCGGCGATCCATATGGCTATCAGCAGGAATTTCAAACGTGACCGTTGTTCCCTTCCCAGGCATACTTTCCATTCTGATATCGCCACCCATCATTCTGACAAGCTGCAGGCAGATCGCCAGACCAAGCCCAGAACCACTCTGGCTTCTGCCCGCACGAGCCTGAACCCATGGATCAAAAATATCTGCCTGCTCCTCTTTCGAAATTCCTTTTCCCGTATCGCTTACGCTAACGCTTAACAGGACATTCCCGTCATTTCCGCGGTAATGGATATTCAGATCAACCTCAACAGAGCCTTTCTCGGTAAATTTGATCGCATTGCTTACCAGGTTGGATAAAACCTGCCTGAAACGCAAAGGGTCGAGGAAAACTTCGTACGGCATAACGCCAGGGAGCATGTTCCTGAGCTGGAGATTTTTTTGTCTGGCAAGTCCTTCAAAAACGCGAACAATTGGAGGAAGTAAGTCGCTAGTTCTTACCCACTCGGGTGCAAGCTCCAGGCGACCGGACTCAATACGAGCCATATCAAGAATATCACCGATAAGGCCCATAAGGGTTTTCGCAGATTCCCATGCAACTCTGATCGTGTCCTCTTTGTCTGCTTCGGTCTGTGTCGTTTTGACCGCTAATTCAAGAAGACCAATAATAGCGCTGACCGGGGTCCTTATTTCATGGCTCATGGTTGCGAGGAAGGTGCTCTTCGCACGGTTAGCCTGTTCGGCTCTTTCACGCGCTTCCTTTAATGCGCCGTTCAACTCTTCTTGTTCGGTCATATCCATCCAGGTGCAAATAAACCCACCCGGCAAACCCATTCCGTCCTTGAAGGTTACAGCGTAATGCAACACGTTTCGGTTTCTCTCCCCGTCGAATATCTGTTCATATTCAATGTAGGGATGCGTTGTATCACCTGACTCACTGATGTTTTGAGTAACATTACGCCAGAGCGTATGCATTGGATGCAGCTCTTCGTTCAAGGCTTTTTGCGATAAAACCTGGTTAGTTCCCACAAAAAAACTCTCAAATGACTGATTGCATAAGCGCAGGTTGCCATCAAGGTCCGTTACGTAGACAGGGAGCGGCAAAGTATTAATAAGCGTTTCATTGAAACGCAGCTGGTCCTGTAAACCTGACTGCGCTTTTTTTCTGGCTACAATCTCTCTGCGCATATAAAAAACCCATATGAGCGAGGTTAAGACAATAATTCCCGCCACACCTGAGACGAGCCAGAATTGCTTTCTGTATAATTCCCATGTATTCAGTCTGACATCCGGGCGAATCTGCCATTTTTTTACAATGTCGCTAATGTCTGAAGGAGAAATATTCTCCAGGGCTTTATTCAGTATTCCCAGCAACTCCGGTTGATTACGCGATACCGCAAAACTGATTTCGCCATCTGGAGCATCCACACTATCCGCAATTTTTAATTTTCCCTGAAAATAACGGTTTATCATGTAGCTTGCTCCGTAGAGCGTATGAACTGCGATGTCCGCATTGCCTTCTACCACGTTTTGCATGGCGACACTGGCATTTGGTGTCTCTATCAACTGTGTTGCAGGATGTTCAGCCAGGAATCTCTTAGTCAGAGGATTCCCTTTTACAAGAGCGACACGAAGATCGGTTTTATCCTCAAGATTTTCACTCTGTCCTACCCGTTCAACCGTAACAAATGGAGATTTGAAATAAGGGCGAGTGAAAAAAAAAGCATCATTTCTCTCTTCACTATGGCTCAAGGCACCGATGAACAAAGCCTCGCCCTGATCGATTTGCTGCTGCATCGCCTTCAGTGATTTTACCGGCACGGGTATAAACTCTATACCTGTCCTTTGACTGATTAGCTTAAGGATGTCTGCGGTGACGCCATAAAAGTTCCCATTTACATCCGTCATTGTAAACGGAGCATAAAACGCGTTAACGGAGACGTTTACCTTACGGTGACGGTCGATCCACTTACGTTCGCGTTCATTAAAAATGACAGGATTACGCAGTCGCCAGATGTCTGTGCCTTCATTCCACTGCTGCATAATTACTTTTGACTGTGAAAGAGGAATTGCACTCAGCCCCTCATTCAGGGTTCTTAACAAAACCTCATCTTCTCGCCTCACGACAAAACGACTTCCTGTATCTCTTTCAGGGTAAACCTCCTGAAACTCTAAAAAATTAGTAAAATTTCGATCGAGAAGGTATGAGGCGGTAACCAGATTGCCGATGAAAAAGTCATTTTTTGAGAATGCAACCGATGCAAGAGCCTGTTCATCAGTGTCAAAATGCATAATCCTGACGCCCGGGAAATTCTCATTGATCCAGTCATCATCAACATACCATTTAGCAATTGCCAGCCTCATGCCTGGTTGGTAGGTAAAGCTCTTGCCCGATGGTATTTTCTGGTGAACTAAAACCGGATGATCGGGAATAAAGCGTTGGGTATATCCAAGCTCTCCACTAAAGGACGGAACCTTACCTGAAGCATCCACCATCAGGTCAACATCGCGGTTGCGAAGCGCGTTTAATGCACTATCGCGGTTTGGAAAGTCTTTAACTTCAACCTTTACGCCAAGATAGCTTGAGACCAGCATGAGATAGTCTGCAGTCATACCTTCAAACTTACCATCCTGAGTAAACATATCCAGAGGAGGAATCTCGGGGCGCCATACTGCGACCTTAAGTAACCTCTTTTTGCCCAACCATCTCCAGTCCTCATCACTTAAATTAAACACGCGGGGATCGTAAGTTTCTCTGCTCAGAATCTGTAATGTCTGAGCAGCATCAGGCACGGCTGCGTTAGCCCCAAATGATGCAAACAAGGCTATTGCTATGAAAATAAACTTTTTCAATATTCAGTCCAGATTATGTCGGCGGGCAAAATCGATAAGTTCAAGGGTTGAGTTAAGCTCAAGCTTAGAGAGAATACGTGTTTTATAGGTGCTGACTGTTTTATTGCTTATATGCATTTTTTCAGCAATTTCTATCACCTTATCCCCTCGAGCAATGTTCTGAAGTACCTGTAACTCTCTGTTAGACAGGGACTTGATGATGGCCACTTCTGTGGCAGGGAGTCTGGTTTGTCCGGATTCTTTCCGGTTTAGGGGAAAATAGCCATAACCCCGAAGCACGGCACGTACTGCATCGCCAAGCTCTTCGAGGTTGTTTTTTTTACCAACAAAACCATCGGCTCCCGTACTCATGCATCGACTAAGGTAATGTTCGTCATCACGCGCAGTGAGAACGAGTATCCCTCCGCTGTAATCGCTTGTCCTCAGCTTACCGATAAGTTCAATGCCGCCCAGCCCTGGCATGTCCAGATCGACGACAATCATATCGGGTTTTAGCTCTCTTATCAGACGCAGAGCTTCATACCCTTCTCCGGCTTCCGCAACGATGTTATGCCCATCTTTTTCAAGGAGCATACGTACAGCAAGACGCGCCACTGGATGATCGTCAATTATTAAAATGTTAGCCATAGCCATCCCGATGTCAGATCGTGAAATGTGGTGAAACAATAGTAAACATTGTAGTGGAGCCACAATAGGACAGGCCGCTTGATTTTAAAAAAAAGTAGTCCTTGGACTACAAACCCCAGGAATTACCCTACAAGGAATGCAGGATTTCCTTGTTTTCATTACAAGGATTATGAGTGACTTAAGTTAACCTTTTACCCATGTAGTCCGTTTCATACGAATACTGTTATGCGCTCTCATATGCCAAAGAATGTAAGTTTGGCAAACTGCCATAAGGAAAATTATTACGGAAGTGAAGTAAATGATTAAGCGAACCAGACAAATACTTTATTCAAACATTCTTTATACAGCCTTCATTATATTGTCACTGCGTGTGCAGAATTTATGGCAGCGCTGGCGTAAAGGAAATATGTTTATGGCCAATGAAATCAGACAAGGGATGATGGAAGGCCAATTTTCGGTGCATTACCAGCCCGTATTTGAAGCCGCCACGGGAGCTTGCTGCGGAGCGGAAGCCTTATTGCGATGGTATCGTGCAGACGGTAGCTGCATACCCCCGTCAGTTTTCATTCCTGAAGCAGAAAAAGAGGGTGTTATCGTAAGCCTGACGCAACATCTGTTCGGCATAATTGCTGATGATCTCAGTAAATGGCAGATAGAAACGCCCTTCCACCTGAGTGTCAATATTGCTGGAGCGCATCTGCAAGATAAGGCATTCACAAAAGATATACAGGCATTTCGTGACGCTCTTAAGGTACCAGTTCGTCTTGTTCTTGAAATCACCGAGCATACTCTTGTGCAGGACACTATCCTTGCATCGCTGAGACTCAACGCACTGCGTCGTAAAGGATGTTATGTTGCCATTGATGATTTCGGAACAGGATACAGTTCGCTGGGCCTGCTTCAAAGCCTGCCGGTGGATTACCTAAAAATCGATAAAATGTTTATAGATAGCCTTACTTCAGACAAGGCGCATACACCAGTGCTTGAGACCATTATCAATCTCAGCAAGCGGCTTGGCCTTAAAACCATCGCTGAAGGCGTCAGTGCCGATCATCAGGCAAAATGGCTCATTGATAAAAAGGTATCTTTCGTTCAGGGCTATTATTATTCCCGACCTAAAGCCGCGTTTGATTTCTATCAGTGGTATTGTGGTCAGCATATTAAGTGAAATAGCTGATGGAAATAAAACTATCGTTTCCGATGTTTAAGAGTCATTCAAATAACTAATAGTATTACTTGGAAAAACACAGCAGCCTCTATCATTACCGGGGCCGGAATTAAAATGCTTTAAGCATTCAATGAAGGTTTATGCAGTATCAGGTTATATATCATAGCATGAAAGGTACCCGGCTAAGAACTTTTTCGCCAGCTTATACAACCTTTAAATATACATGCAGAGATTCGGTATTTATGTTATCGCTTGATAAGCCGACATTCTTACTTATGATTCGATTATCAGCAAAAGTCCTATCTAATTAGTATATTTGCCAAAAAAATCTTGTTCTCTATATCGTAGATCCGAAAAATACCAAAGTCTAATCTCAGTAATTTACAAGCTGCGGGCTTTTGTTTCACCCGTAGCCTGTTTGACACTGATTTCTTACTTATCTGATTTTACTTCTGTCACACTAGCCTCTTTTTGGCTGACCTCCGGCAGGTCCCCAAAACTTAACGAATAATGCTTCAGGCCCCCGGACCTCTGCTCTGTTATATCCATCGTTTCAGAAAAAGCCAGCGTCCCCTGTAGCGGCATATCGAAGTTCGGATCGGATAAAGCTGCCAATGACCAGTCAAACGCTATCGTAGTCTGACATCCATCACCGCGATTTGAACTTATACCTGCAATTCTCATAGCGTATTTCTTATCTGAGGGTACTCCTCACTCTATATCCAGACAGATTAGCATCGCCAACAATCTTGGACATGATTATCGCTCTTGTCCCCGCTTAAGACTCATTGGCCCCCTTGATCTTTGCTATCGATCTACAATACTGTATATACATACAGCAATCATTAACGGTGATCATCATGCAGTTCTTCGCGCCTACCGAGCTACGCCAGATAATGGCGTTTCCCATGTTCAATGACCTTGTTCCTTGCGGTTTTCCCAGTCCTGCGCAGGACTATGTAGAGCGTCGTATAGATCTGAATGAACTTATGGTCCAGCACCCAAGTGCGACCTATTTCGTCAAATCTAGCGGTGACTCAATGGTTGAAGCAGGAATTGGCGAAGGCGATTTACTGGTTGTAGACAGCTCCCGCAAGGCTAAACACGGCAACATTATCATTGCTACCGTCAACGGTGAGTTCACTGTTAAACGCCTGCAGTTGCATCCTATTGTTATGCTCAAGCCTGAAAATCCCGCTTACAAGCCTATACTCATCGGGAGCGAAGACAATCTAGAGGTTTTCGGCGTAGTAACCTATATCGTGAAATCTGCGAGCTGACCATGTTTGCACTGTGTGATGTGAACTCTTTCTATGCTTCCTGTGAAACCGTTTTTCGCCCGGACCTGAAGGGCAGACCCGTGGTCGTTTTGTCAAATAATGACGGTTGCGTTATTTCTCGTTCTGCCGAAGCAAAACCTTTTGTAAAAATGGGCGAGCCCTATTTTAAACAAAAGGATATCTTCAGACGGCACGGTGTGGTGTGCTTCAGCAGCAACTATGAACTCTACGCCGATATGTCAAACCGGGTGATGACCACGCTGGAAGAGATGTCTCCTCGCTGTGAAATATACTCAATTGACGAATTATTTTGTGACCTAACCGGTGTCAGGAACTGTCGCGATCTTTCCGAATTTGGGCGTGAAATCAGAGCTACAGTACTACAGCGTACGCATCTGACAATAGGAGTCGGTATTGCACAGACAAAAACCCTGGCCAAACTGGCAAACCATGCGGCAAAACGATGGCAGCGGCAGACTGGAGGCGTCGTTGATCTATCGAATGTGGATCGCCAGAGAAAACTGATGTCAGTCCTGCCGGTCGACGAGGTCTGGGGGATCGGTCGACGAATTACCAAAAATCTTGAAGCTATGGGCATCAAAACGGTATTGCAACTGGCGGAAACCGATATTCGGTTCATCAGAAAGCATTTTAATGTTGTGCTGGAGAGAACGGTCCGCGAATTGCGGGGGGAACCGTGCCTTGAGCTGGAAGAATTTACACCGGTAAAGCAGGAGATCATCTGCTCTCGTTCGTTCGGTGGGCGCATCACCGGATACGAAGAGATGCGTCAGGCAATCTGTAGTTATGCGACCCGGGCCGCGGAGAAATTGCGTAATGAACACCAGCACTGCCGATTTATCTCAGCATTTGTTAAAACCTCCCCCTTCGCGCCTAACGAACCGTATTATGGTAATAGCGCTTCGGTAAAACTGCTCATACCGACCCGAGACAGCAGAGATATCATCGATGCAGCCATCCGCTGTCTGGATGTTATCTGGAAAAACGGGCATCGGTATCAGAAAGCGGGCGTCATGCTGGGTGATTTTTATAGCCAAGGTGTCGCCCAACTTAATCTGTTTGACGACAATACACCAAGGAAAAATAGCCAAAAGTTAATGGATGTATTAGATCATTTGAATGCTGAAAATGGCCGTGGAACGCTCTATTTCGCTGGACAAGGGATCCAGCAACAATGGCAGATGAAACGGGAAATGCTTTCACCTCGATACACAACACGATTTGCTGATCTCCCCACTGTTAAATGAATAGACTGAATCGCCCTTAACCCGCCCTACGGTTCTCCCCGATATGCGTTAACGGACTTAACAGCACAAGCCATATACAAGTAATAGCAAATCACTTATTTATGACTTATAAAAAAGAATTCACTACGACATAACTAAGCATTGACTTTTAAGTCAGATAAAAGCATATTTTACCGAACGAATTAATAAGACTTACTGGAGAATATTTTCAATGCCAGCCCGTGACTATCCAGACAAGCGTGTTGCACGCGGTCTGGCAAAGGAGGCCGATCTCAGGATGTTGAGCGCCCGCATCGATCCCAATCTGATGGAGTACATCAGAACCACCGCCTTTGAGACGCGTAAGAGCAAGCAGGAGATTGTGGCGGAAGCGTTGGCGCTGCACAGGCAGAAAAGTCAGACAGGAGCCTAAGCGCGCAAAGCCGGAAGCATCCTTCAGGCTTTGCGCGTGTCACCTTTAATCCCTCAGCGAATTCAGCGTTTCCAGTGCTTCAGGCGGCAAACGCAGCTCCCCCGCCGCGAGGTTTTGCCGCAGATGCGCCACGGAAGAGGTACCAGGGATCAGCAGAATATTCGGGGAACGTTGCAGTAGCCATGCCAGCGCAACCTGCATTGGCGTGGCGCCAAGTGAATCCGCGACGGTCTTCAGCCCGGAAGATTGCAGTGGCGTAAAGCCGCCCAGCGGGAAGAACGGCACATACGCGATCCCCTGCTGCGCCAGCAGATCCACCAGCGCGTCGTCACCCCGGTTTACAATGTTGTACATGTTCTGCACGCACACCACCGGGACCATCTTCTGGGCTTCCGCAACCTGAGTGGCCGTGACGTTGCTCAGGCCAATATGACGCACCAGACCCTGCTGCTGTAATTCGGCCAGGGTGGAGAGCGGTTCCGCAATCGACCCTTCCGCCGGCCCGTGTGCGCTAAACATGATCCGCAGATTCACCACGTCCAGCACGTCCAGCTGCAGATTACGCAGGTTGTCATGCACCGCCTGCGTCAGTTCCTGCGCGGAAAAGGCCGGCAGCCAGGCACCTTTGTCGTTGCGGCGGGCGCCAATCTTGGTGACGAGCGTCAGATCGTCCCGGTACGGGTGAAGCGCCTCGCGGATCAGCTGGTTAGTGACATGAGGACCATAAAAATCACTGGTATCAATGTGGTTCACCCCCGCCGCCACCGCTTCGCGCAGCACGTCCAGCGCGGCCTGCTTATCCTTCGGTGGGCCAAAGACGCCCGGCCCGGCGAGCTGCATCGCACCGTAGCCCAGTCGTTTTACCGTCCGCGTCCCGAGCGCGTACGTCCCGCTTTTATCAATGCTGCTCATGTTAACCTTCCTCATAAAAATGATCCGGATTTACAACAGGTTCCTTACCGGAGCCCTTAGTTAAGCGCGAGTTAAATTAAAGTTTAAATTCTATACGACGATAGTATTGGTGTACCTCTGCATCCTTTCTAACGGACGACCGCTATGCTGAAAAATTTGCACGTGATTACCGGTATTATCTTTGCCCTCACCATATTCTGTCTGTTGCAAGTTGTCACGGGAGGGTTGTTCTACTCTGCCGTCAGCAACGATCGCCATAACTTCCAGAATTCCGGCGTGCTCAATGCCCAGCAGGAAAGCCTGAGCGACAGCGTGAACACGCTGGTGAAAACGCGCGTCACCGTCACCCGCGTGGCGATCCGCTACCTGAAAAACCAGCGCGACCCGGCTTCCCTTGCGGCGATCAATAAACTGCTTGGCACCGCAGCCGACTCGCTGGCAAAAGCCGAAGCCTATAACAAAGAGTGGCAGAAGCTGCCGCAGGTTAACGGCCAGGAGGCGGCATTAACCGACGAGATGCAGAAGTCCTGGAACCAGATGCACGAAGTGATGCGCTTATCGATTGAGTATCTGCGTGCCGACAACTACCAGGCCTATGGCGATCTGGACGCGCAGCAGGCGCAGGACGAGATGGAAGCGGTCTATAACCGCTGGCGCGCCGAAAACAACACCCTGCTGAAGGCCGCAACCGAAGAGAACCAGAGCAGCTTCACGCAGATGCAGTGGACGCTGGCGGCTATTCTGCTGGCCGTTATCGCGGTTCTGGTGGTCATCTGGCAGGGTTTACAACATCTGCTGTTAAAACCTCTCCACTCCATTATGAACCATATTCGCGCCATTGCAGGGGGCGACCTGACGCAGGAGATCGCTATCTCCGGTCGCAATGAGATGGGCCAGCTGGCCGCCGGCCTGCATGAGATGCAGCAGTCGCTGGTGACCACCGTCAGCGCCGTACGGGGAAGTACGGATTCCATCTACACCGGCGCAGGCGAAATTGCTGCGGGGAGCAACGATCTTTCCGCCCGCACCGAGCAGCAGGCCGCCTCGCTCGAAGAGACCGCCGCCAGCATGGAAGAGCTGACCGCGACGGTTAAACAGAACTCCGATAACGCCCGTCAGGCCACGCTGCTGGCGAAAAACGCCTCTGAGACGGCCGCTCGCGGCGGTCACGTCGTGGATAACGTAGTTCGCACCATGAACGAAATCGCCGACAGTTCGCAGCAAATTGCGCATATTACCGGCGTGATCGACAGCATCGCGTTCCAGACCAACATTCTGGCGCTAAACGCCGCGGTGGAAGCGGCACGCGCCGGGGAACAGGGCCGTGGTTTTGCGGTTGTTGCAGGTGAAGTCCGTACGCTGGCGAGCCGCAGCGCGCAGGCGGCGAAAGAGATCAAAGGGCTTATCGAGAACTCCGTCAGCCGGGTGAATACCGGTTCTGAGCAGGTCAGCGAGGCTGGCACCACCATGAAGGAAATTGTCGCCGCCGTCACCCGCGTGACCGATATCATGGGTGAGATTTCATCTGCCTCTGACGAGCAGAGCCGCGGTATTGAGCAGGTGAGCCTGGCCGTTTCGCAGATGGACAGCGTGACGCAGCAAAACGCCGCGCTGGTGCAGGAGTCCGCCACGGCGGCTGCAGCACTGGAAGATCAGTCCGAGCAGCTGCGCCAGGCGGTAGCCGCGTTTCGCCTGAACGGCAAAGAAAAAGCGGTCGCCCCGCGCCCGGCCAGTCTGAAAACGCCACAGCTGCTGCGTCCGGCAACGACAACCGCCTCCACCGACAGCAACTGGGAAACGTTCTGAGTCACCGGCGGGCGAGGAGATCGCCCGCTAGCGGCTGCGCTTGGCGTGCCGCTCCCAGTTTTCCTGTTTTGCCTCATCCGATTTTCGCAGTGAAACATAACATGCCCCGCTGCCGCCGTGATGCGGCAGCGCCACGCAGAAGGCCTGCACTTCCTCAAACTCGGTTAACCAGCGCGCAAGATAGCTGCGCACCACATTGGGATGCGAGTTTTGCTCGCGCCCTTTCCCGTGAATGATAATCAGATTGCGTAACCCGTCGCGTCCGGCCTGGCGAATAAAAGAATAGAGCATCTGACGGCAGCGTTCGGCGGGCTGGCGCAGGAGGTTTAAGCTGGCCTGGCGGGCATATTTCCCCGAGCGCAGCTTATCGATAACGCCCTGCTGTACCCCTTCGCGCTGGAACGCCAGCGGTTCTTCCAGGGGAAGCACGTCAAGAAAATCCAGCGTCAGGAAGTTATCCAGCTGTTCGCTATCCACTTCCTCGCGCGTCCGCGTATTGCGGCTGGGCTGCCAGTGAATATCCGCGCAGCGCTTCAGGGGCTGGACATCTTCCATGGCGTCAAGAAAAAATGATTTGTCGTCAGGGTTCATGGACATCCTCCGGCTACATCTGAGGACTGTACTATACCTGCGCCAGAGACCGGCCTCAATCACCGTTACAGGGCGATGCGTGGCAATAATATTAACCTGATGAATATATATAGTAATTATTAAATAGATTTAAATCAGACTTAACTAAAATTTCAGCAAAGGTAAAATACGTGATTTATGTTAAAATTCCGTAAAATCAATTGCTCGCCCGCCTTTCATTTTTCGGGAAAGGTGTTATACCTAAATATACCTGCCTCATGGATATAATACTCAGGATTGGCGAAAGGACGCACTGCTGTGTGTACTATAGGGTCTGTTTGATGTCGGACAGATCCTGTTTTTTTTATATATCTGTCACGCGACGACTATTTTTCTGGCTTCCCTTCTGAACTGCGTAATTAATGACTCAGCCAGGGGCGTCTGACGTGAATCACGGCGCTGAATTAAATAATAGGTTGCTTTAGGAAGCGATTCGACAACCGGCAGCATGACCAGACGGTGTGCCAGCAGCGGGTCACAGCCTAGCTCCTGCGGCAATATGCTTAAAAAATCACTTTGCGCGACCAGGCTAATACAGGAAGAAAATGTTTCGCAAACCACACCAATTCGCGGTATTTGCGAACGATCGCTAAATACCTCCTCTAATTGCTTATAATAACTTCCCCGCGGCGTCGGCATTGTCCAGTTATAATGCAGAAGTTCATTAATTGACGTTGCCCCCATTGCCGGGTGACCTTCCCGACAAAATACCGCAAACGGTTTTTCGAAGAGCTTTTCAAACGTAAATTCCTGGTCGTAAGGCCCCTGATAATAGGTATTGATGGTGAAGTCCAGCTCGCCCTGGCGTAATTCATTGATCATCGACACCAGCTGCCCTTCCATAATCCGCACCTTGACCTGCGGATGCTGCGCATGAAAGCGGGTAATAACGGCGGGCATCAGCGTGCGTGAAACGCTGGCCCCCATCCCGATGTTGATCTGCCCGGCCAGCTCCCCCTGCCGCTGACGGATATCATCCTGCGCCGCGCGCAGCTCTTCCAGAATCAACCTGGCGCGCTGGTAAAAGCCCTCACCGCATTCGGTCAACGCGACGCCTTTACTCCTGCGCACGAAAAGCTGCGCCGCCATGCCCTCCTCCAGCTCTTTGATGGATTTGGTCAGCGCCGGCTGGGAAAGATTCAGCGTCCTGCTGGCACCGCGAATGCTGCCCTGACGCGCAACCTCAACAAACGCCCGGATTTGATGAAATTTAATCTGGAATGTCATAGCCCGACCGATAACCGTTGTTTATCAGAGTAAAGAAACTGTCATCTACTTTAATGGAAAGGGATGTGCGAGGGTAATTCCTGAACGGTTAAAACTGTGAAAAATCGGTTAGTGATAAGTAAAAACTATCACAGCGTGAAGCAGTTCACATATTTTAATGATGACAGGAACAGATATGGACACACTGGCGCAGTACATCCAGACATTATCCCCGCAGCTGAGCGCATGGCGTCGCGATTTTCACCATTTCGCGGAATCCGGCTGGGTAGAGTTTCGAACGGCCGCGAAAGTCGCGGAAATCCTCGATTCGCTGGGTTACGAACTGGCGATGGGCCGCGACGTCGTCGATGCCGAAAGCCGGATGGGGTTGCCCGATGCCGCTACCCTGGCGCAAGAGTTTGCCCGCGCGCGGGCGCAGGGCGCACCAGATAAATGGCTGGCGCCGTTTGAAGGCGGGTTTACCGGCATTGTGGCGACCCTCAAAACCGGCCGTCCTGGACCGACCCTGGCGTTTCGCGTCGACATGGATGCCCTTGATTTAAGCGAAGCGCTGGATGAAAGCCATCGCCCGTTCCGCGACGGGTTTGCCTCCTGCAACGCGGGCATGATGCACGCCTGCGCGCACGACGGCCACACCGCTATTGGTCTGGGGCTGGCGCAGGTGCTTAAGCAGAATGACGCGCAGCTCAACGGCACCATCAAGCTGATCTTCCAGCCTGCCGAAGAAGGTACCCGCGGCGCGCGCGCCATGGTTGCCGCCGGGGCGCTGGACGACGTGGACTATTTTACGGCCATCCATATTGGTACCGGCGTCCCTGCCGGAACGGTGATTTGCGGCAGCGATAACTTTATGGCCACCACCAAGTTCGACGTGAACTTTACCGGCGTTGCCGCACACGCGGGCGGTAAACCGGAGGACGGACGTAACGCCCTGCTCGCCGCCGCGCAGGCCGCCCTCGCCCTGCACAGCATCGCCCCGCACAGCGACGGCGCCTCCCGGGTGAACGTCGGGGTGATGCAGGCGGGCAGCGGACGCAACGTGGTGCCCGCGAATGCCCTGATAAAGGTTGAAACGCGCGGCGAAAGCGAAGCGATTAATCAGTATGTCTTTGAACGCGCGCAGGCGGTTATTACCGGCGCAGCGGCGCTCTACGGCGTGAGCGCCGAGATGCGCCTGATGGGCGCCGCAACCTCCAGCGCGCCGACACCGGCGTGGGTTGATTATCTGCGCGAACAGGCGAGCCGGGTTTCCGGGATTATTCACGCCATCGATAAGGTGAAGGCGCCAGCGGGTTCCGAAGACGCCACGCTGATGATGGCCCGCGTGCAGGAGAACGGCGGCATGGCGTCCTATATGGTGTTCGGCACGGATTTGAGCGCCGGACATCACAACGAAAAATTCGACTTCGATGAGCAGGTCATGGCGATTGCCATTGAAACGCTGGCGCGAACTGCGCTCAATTTCCCGTGGACGCGAGGTGTGTAATGCAGGAGAACTACGCTTTTATTGCCGATGCGATCGACACGCGATGTCGGACGTTAACCGATATTGCCGACGCGATCTGGGATCGTCCTGAAACCCGCTTTGAAGAGTTCTGGTCCGCCGAACGGCTCGCCAGCGAGCTGGAGGCCGAGGGCTTCACGCTGACGCGCGAGGCCGGCGGTATTCCAAATGCCTTTATCGCCAGCTTCGGCAGCGGGAAACCGGTCATCGCCCTGCTGGGCGAATACGACGCGCTGGCCGGGCTAAGCCAGCAGGCGCACTGCGCAACGGCGCAATCCGCCACGCCGGGAGCCAACGGCCACGGCTGCGGACATAACCTCTTAGGCACCGCGGCGCTTGCGGGCGCGGTGGCGGTGAAAAGCTGGCTGGAGCAGCACGCCGGCAGCGGAACGGTGCGTTTTTATGGCTGTCCCGGCGAGGAAGGTGGCTCCGGGAAAACCTTTATGGTGCGCGAAGGTCTGTTTGATGACGTCGATGCCGCCGTCACCTGGCACCCGGAAGCCTTCGCCGGGATGTTTAACGTCAGCACGCTGGCGAATATTCAGGCCGCCTGGCGTTTTCACGGCGTGGCGGCACACGCGGCCAACTCCCCCCATCTGGGACGCAGCGCGCTCGACGCCGTGACGCTGATGACCACCGGCACCAACTTCCTCAACGAACACATCATCGAGAAAGCGCGCGTCCATTACGCCATCACCGATACCGGCGGGATTTCACCCAACGTGGTGCAGGCGCAGGCGGAAGTGCTGTACCTGATCCGCGCCCCGGTGATGGCCGATGCGCAGCAGATCTACGAACGCATCGAGAAAATTGCCCAGGGCGCGGCGATGATGACCGAAACCACCGTCGAGTGCCGCTTTGATAAAGCCTGCTCCAGCTATCTGCCGAACCGCACGCTTGAAGCGGCGATGTATCGCGCGTTGCAGCACTACGGCACGCCAGAATGGACCGCCGAGGAACGCGCCTTCGCCCGCGAGATCCGCGCCACCCTGACGCCCAACGATCTGCAAAACAGCCTGAAAAATATTGCCGCGACGGGCGGTGATGCGGGTAAAGCCTTTGCCCATCGTCATCATGAGACGCTGCTGGTGGATGAAGTCGCGCCTTACGCCATCACCGACAACGTGCTGGCGGGTTCAACCGACGTGGGCGACGTAAGCTGGAAAATGCCGGTCGCCCAGTGCTTCAGCCCCTGCTTTACCGTCGGCACGCCGCTGCACACCTGGCAACTGGTGGCGCAGGGACGTACCTCCATTGCCCACAAAGGCATGCTGCTGGCCGGAAAAGTGATGGGCGCAACCGCGCTCAATCTGCTGCAGGACGCGGCGCTGCTGAAAAAATGCCGTGAAGAGTTCGAACAACAATTACAAGAAAAACCGTACGAGTGTCCGATCCCGCAGGGCGTGACACCGTCACCTTTAAAATAAAAAAACACAACACAACGACACAACACTCCCGAGGAACGCCCATGAGTATGTCTTCCATACCTTCGCATTCCCCATCCGGTAAGCTCTATGGCTGGGTTGAAAGGATCGGCAATAAAGTGCCGCACCCTTTCCTGCTGTTTATCTATCTGATTGTGATTTTAATGGTCGCCACCGCCGTGCTCTCCGCCTTTGACGTGAGCGTGCGCAGCCCGGCTGACGGCAGCCTGGTGGCGGTAAAAAACCTGCTCAGCGTTGACGGGCTGCACTGGTTTTTACCCAACGTCATCAAAAACTTCAGCGGCTTCGCCCCGCTCGGCGCCATTCTGGCACTGGTGCTGGGCGCCGGGCTGGCTGAACGCGTGGGCTTGTTGCCTGCATTAATGGTGAAGATGGCTTCCCACGTCAGCGCGCGTTACGCCAGCTATATGGTGCTGTTTATCGCCTTCTTCAGCCATATCTCCTCCGACGCCGCGCTGGTGATCATGCCGCCGATGGGGGCGCTGATTTTCCTCGCCGTCGGGCGTCATCCCGTGGCGGGCCTGCTGTCGGCGATTGCGGGCGTGGGCTGTGGATTTACCGCTAACCTGCTGATCGTCACCACCGACGTGCTGCTGTCCGGCATCAGCACGGAGGCGGCAAAGACCATTGATGCGGCAATGCACGTCAGCGTGATCGACAACTGGTACTTTATGGCCAGCTCGGTGATTGTCCTGACGATTGTCGGCGGGCTGATTACCGATAAAATCATCGAGCCGCGGCTGGGTAAATGGGAAGGCCGTAGCGATGAAAAGCTGGAGACCCTGAGCAAAGAGCAGCGCTTCGGCCTGCGCGTGGCGGGCGTGGTCTCGCTGGCCTTTATCGCGCTGGTGGCGCTGATGGTGGTGCCGGAAAACGGAATATTGCGCGATCCGGTTAAACATACCGTCCTGCCGTCGCCGTTTATTCAGGGCATCGTGCCGCTGATTATCCTCTTTTTCTTTGTCGTTTCGCTCGCCTACGGTATCGCTACCGGCAAAATCCGCCGCCAGGGCGATCTGCCGCAGCTGATGATCGAGCCGATGAAGGAGATGGCGGGCTTTATCGTGATGGTGTTCCCGCTGGCGCAGTTTGTGGCGATGTTTAACTGGAGCAACATGGGCAAGTTTATGGCCGTGGGCCTGACCGACGCGCTGGAGGCGGCCGGGCTAAGCGGCGTACCGGCGTTTGTCGGCCTGGCGCTGCTGTCATCCCTGCTGTGCATGTTTATCGCCAGCGGCTCCGCCATCTGGTCGATTCTGGCCCCGATCTTCGTACCGATGTTTATGATGCTGGGCTTCCACCCGGCTTTCGCGCAGATCCTGTTCCGTATCGCGGACTCCTCGGTGATTCCGCTGGCGCCGGTTTCGCCGTTTGTTCCGCTGTTTTTAGGCTTCCTGCAGCGCTATAAACCCGAGGCCAAACTGGGTACCTACTATTCGCTGGTTTTACCCTACCCGCTTATCTTTTTAGGGGTATGGCTGGTGATGCTGGTGGCATGGTATCTTGTCGGCCTGCCGATTGGGCCGGGGATTTACCCGAGGCTGAACTAAAGGAATGAGGATGCTGAGATTACTCGAAGATAAGATTGCGACGCCGCTCGGGCCGCTGTGGGTGATCGCGGACGAGCAGTTCTGCCTGCGCGCCGTCGAATGGGAAGAGCACAGCGACCGGATGGAAGAACTGCTCCATGTTCACTACCGCTCACAGGGGTATGAACGTATCCGCTCCACCAACCCGGGCGGGCTGAGCGACAAGCTTGCGGCCTACTTCGAAGGCGATCTCAGCATCATCGATACTCTGCCGACCGCCACGGCAGGCACGCCTTTTCAGCGCGAAGTGTGGCAGGCGCTGCGGTCCATTCCCTGCGGGCAGGTCATGCATTACGGCCAGCTCGCGGAACAGCTAGGCCGCGCAGGCGCCGCACGCGCGGTGGGTGCCGCTAACGGCTCTAACCCGGTCAGCATCGTGGTGCCCTGTCATCGCGTCATTGGCCGCAACGGTACCATGACAGGCTATGCCGGCGGCGTGCAGCGAAAAGAGTGGCTGCTGCGTCACGAAGGGTATCTGTTGCTCTAGATCCCAGGCTTTTTGTGCTTAATTTTCTTCCGGTTAGGCTAAAAATCCATAATCAAGCTGTGGAATTTCAAGAAGATGGCGACACGTTGCCGTCTCTTGTCCTTATTGAGGGTTTGTCAGGCTTACGTACTTACCAAAAAGATGTTAAAATTGACCAATATCAATTAAGGCTTGAGCAAACCTATGATCCCGGAAAAGCGAATTATACGACGCATTCAGTCTGGCGGTTGTGCTATCCATTGCCAGGATTGCAGCATTAGCCAGCTCTGTATCCCGTTTACCCTGAATGAGCATGAACTCGATCAGCTTGATAATATCATCGAGCGCAAAAAGCCTATTCAGAAAGGGCAGACGCTGTTTAAAGCGGGAGACGAACTGAAATCGCTCTATGCTATCCGTTCTGGCACCATCAAGAGCTACACCATCACCGAACAGGGTGATGAGCAGATCACCGGCTTCCATCTGGCGGGCGACCTGGTGGGCTTTGATGCCATCGGCACGGGCCATCACCCGAGCTTTGCTCAGGCACTCGAAACCTCAATGGTTTGCGAAATCCCGTTTGAAACTCTGGACGATCTGTCCGGTAAGATGCCTAACCTGCGTCAGCAGATGATGCGTCTGATGAGCGGTGAGATCAAAGGCGATCAGGACATGATTCTGCTGCTTTCTAAAAAGAACGCAGAAGAGCGCCTGGCCGCGTTTATCTACAACCTCTCCCGCCGCTTCGCCGAGCGTGGCTTCTCGCCGCGTGAATTCCGTCTGACGATGACGCGTGGCGATATCGGTAACTACCTGGGCCTGACCGTGGAAACCATCAGCCGTCTGCTGGGCCGTTTCCAGAAAAGCGGGATGCTGGCCGTTAAAGGTAAATACATCACTATCGAAAACGGTGAAGCGCTTGCCGTTCTTGCCGGACACGCCCGCAACGTGGCGTAACTCTCCGCATGTTGATGACCAGACTGATAAATTCTTGTGATTTATTGGTCTGGTATAATCACTTCCGTTTCAGAATATTTTCACCGTAGCACGTCCCCACACAGCACCCGAAAGGTTCTCGTTGAGGTTATGAATTGAGAGAAAGTTTGTTTTTCGTTTCAGTCGTGATTGCCTCTGTGACCTTTCTCTTCATCTGGATCATGCTCGTCGGCCCGATGAAGGGGGAGGAAAAAACCTACGTTCAGGACTCCACGACCTTTGCGATAGCGGTGATGGTGCTGCTGTTTATTGCGTTTATCGCGGTGACGACGACGGTACTTTTCCTCTGATAAATTTTCATGAAATATTGATCTGGCAAAACCTCCCCTCTGTTTCATTCAGGATATATAGGTTACTCTTTTAATTACAGACTGTGGTGACAGTAGTAAGGAGACCTGTATGGCCAAGTATCAAAACATGCTGGTAGCTATCGATCCGAATCAGGACGATCAGCCGGCATTACGACGTGCTGTGTATTTACATCAACGGATTGGTGGCAAAATCAAAGCGTTTTTGCCGATCTATGACTTCTCGTATGAGATGACCACCCTTCTGTCGCCTGACGAGCGCACCGCTATGCGTCAGGGCGTCATCAGCCAGCGTACCGCGTGGATCCGTGAACAGGCGAAGTATTATCTGGAAGCGGGCGTGCCCATTGATATTAAAGTGGTCTGGCATAACCGACCTTTCGAAGCCATCATCCAGGAGATTGTCGCCGGCGGGCACGACCTGCTGCTGAAGATGGCGCACCAGCACGACAAGCTGGAATCCGTGATCTTCACCCCGACCGACTGGCACCTGCTGCGTAAATGCCCTTGCCCGGTCTGGATGGTGAAAGACCAGCCGTGGCCTGAAGGCGGGAAAGCCGTTGTGGCGGTAAACCTCGCGAGCGAAGAGGATTATCACAATTCGCTAAACGAGAAGCTGGTGAAGGAGACCATCCAGCTTGCCGATCAGGTCAATCATACCGAAGTGCATCTGGTTGGCGCCTATCCGGTCACCCCGATTAACATTGCCATTGAGCTCCCTGAATTTGACCCGAGCGTGTACAACGACGCGATCCGCGGTCAGCATCTGCTGGCCATGAAAGCGCTGCGCCAGAAATTCAGCATTGATGAGAAAATGACTCACGTGGAAAAAGGCCTACCTGAGGAGGTCATCCCGGATCTGGCGGAACACCTGCAGGCGGGGATTGTGGTGCTGGGCACCATTGGCCGAACCGGTATTTCTGCCGCGTTCCTCGGCAATACCGCCGAACAGGTGATCGACCATCTGCGCTGCGACCTGCTGGTCATTAAGCCGGATGAGTATCAGACGCCGGTTGAGCTGGACGATCCGGAAGACGATTAACGAAAAAAAACGGCAGTATTTACTCTGCCGTTTAACTGTATACGACGCGCAAACAATATCACTGCTGGCAATGCGCTTTCATACCACACAAAAAAGCATACAGAATGATCTTCTGCTCTTTTATTGATAGGTGAAGTTCACCAACACAGTGCTGGTAACGTTGCCAGGCTGTACACCACCCACGGAGGTGTACATCCGTGCCGCAAGCGGAAACGTGGCACTTTTGCTAGTGGTATCAACATCCACCGTCATAGTGCTGTTGTTTGACAACACAACACTGCGATCGGCATCTTTCGCCATTTCAATAGCAATATTTTTGGCAGCACTGGTCTCAGGCTCCGTATTGGCAAAGAGCGTTGCGTCGTTGTCATCTGGCGTACCAGTGAAAGTCACCGTGCTACGTTTCGTTCCTTCTGGGCAGTTATTCAGCTGCAGCGAGAAGCTCTGCCACTCACCTGCATCATTAGCGAACTGAAACTTCGTTCTGCCTAATGTACCCAGGTCGACCTGCTGACCGCTAGCCAGGCTAGTGCTGACAGAACAAGCCGCTGCGATAACTTTGCCGGTGATATTCACATTAGCCGCCATAGCACTTTCTGCCGACAAAACGGCTATAATCAATAATAAGGCCTGACGAATAGAGTGTTTTTGCATAATGGCTCCCCTGCCTTTTATCCTTGCCTTATCAGTTGTAGGTGAAATTCATCAGCACTGTAGTGCTGATATTTCCAGGAGTAGTCCCACCACTTTTGCTAAAGGCGCGCGCCTGAAGCGGAAAGGTCGCTTTTTGGCTAGCATCTACATCTACAGTCATAGTGGCGCCTTTTCCGACATCTGTACCCGCCGTTTTGTTCTGCAGCTCTACGGCGACGTTAGTCGCGTAACCTTCCCCTTGCATATTCGCACGGTGATCGATCGCCAGTTCGCACCGTAGTCGATCATGATTTCGCATCGTGTTCGATCGCG
>NZ_QFXN01000004.1:0-407 GCF_003144775.1 Enterobacter sp. CGMCC 5087
GAAGCCTGCGGCCGTACAGCGGCATGACCGGTTATGACGGTATCCGACAGTCCTTTCTGAATGCCCTGCATGACCCGGAGGTCACGGCAGTTTGTCTCGATGTGGATTCGCCAGGCGGTGAGGTGGGCGGCTGTTTTGACCTGGTCGATTTGATTTATGCCAGCAGGGGCAAAAAGCCGATACACGCCATTCTCACCGAAAGCGCTTACTCAGCGGCTTACGCCATCGCCAGCGCAGCTGACCGAATTGTGGTTCCGCGTACCGGCGGCGTGGGCTCGATTGGCTGCATTGTCATTCACTGTGACTGGTCACAGCGCATCGAGAAAGAGGGTCTGCAGGTCAGCATTATCACGTTCGGTGACCGTAAAGCCGAAACCAATTCCCTGCGCCCGCTGAGTGACCAGGCG
>NZ_QFXN01000005.1:0-806 GCF_003144775.1 Enterobacter sp. CGMCC 5087
GGAGGTGGATGCTGCAGGCGTGCTGTTTGTGGATACCGTTGCCCGCAATCGCGGGCTGGCGGCCTCCGTGGTCCGTAACACACAGGCCGCGTGCCTGCTGGCAGAAGAAGGGGTGAGACTCGGTTTTGCTGATGCGGTGCTCTCTCCGGATGACGCGTTTTATGAGCTGTTAACAACAACAGGAGTAAGTCATGTTTAAATTTGGGCACCTTCTCGGTGGAAAAGCCTCCCGCAGGCTGGAAGAGGACAACCAGGACGATCCGGAACTGGAGGACGACAAACAACCGCAGGGTAAGACGCGCGGCCGTCGTGCGGATGATAATCCGGACGATCCAAATGACGACCCAGACGCGAATGATGATCCTGAAGACCCGGACAATCCGGATAAACAGGGCCGTAAGGCGAAGAAGAGTAGAGCCCGCCGCGCTGATGAAAATTCGGACGTAGACGGTGAAGATGATGACGGCGACGATAATGTCGATGATCCGGATGATAAACAGGCGCGTATGGACGAACGTACCCGCTGCGCCCGCATTTTCGGCAGTCCTCACGCGGCCGGAAACACTGCACTGGCAGCCTCTCTCGCATTCAATACCGGGATGAGTTCAGCCGCTGCGATTCAGGTGATGGCAAACACCGCCCCACCGGTTTCAGCCCCCTCATCTGCGCGTCGAATGACTCTCGATGACCGTATGCGTGCAGAAACTCTGCCGAAACTCAAACAGGATACACGGCAGCAGGGCGGCCTTAATGCGCTGGTCAGCCAGTATCAGAATCTCTCCGGGAAAAGGAAATAATCATGGTTG
>NZ_QFXN01000006.1:0-482 GCF_003144775.1 Enterobacter sp. CGMCC 5087
GCCTGACCAGCTGATCGCAGGTAACCTGCAGCTGGTGACGGACACGGTCGATATTGGCGGGGCCGCACCGCTGGTACGTGGAACCATCCTGGGGCAAATCACCGCCACCGGCGTGTATGTCCTGAGCGTACAAACGGCCACCGATGGCAGCGAAGTACCCAGCGCCGTGCTGGTGGATAATGTCTCTCCGGGCGGCGCTACCGTTCGCGGCGGTATTTATGAGCTGGGTATCTTTAACTTGAACCGTATCACCTTTGACAGCAGCTGGACGCTTCCGGCACTGAAAACGGCCCTGCGTCCGTTCTCTATTTTCCTGCGTGACAGCCTGCAGGCCCCGGCCTCCTGATTTTTAGCTAATCCCCTTTTTAGTGTGGCTATGCCGTTCATCCGGCAGGGCTTTGCATATCCTTTTATCGAGGTTTTTAATGGATCATCAATTCAATATTTACGACACCATGACGCTGGTCGAGGTGGTGCCGAAC
>NZ_QFXN01000007.1:0-625 GCF_003144775.1 Enterobacter sp. CGMCC 5087
TTTCCCCAACGTCATTGAGTCGGACACGGAGTTCGTCGCCATCGATGTGGATGTGGGCCGCCGCCGTATGGCCCCGTTCTGTTCCCCGCTGGTGGCCGGTAAGCTGGTGGAAAGCCGTCGCTACCAGACCAATATTTTCAAACCCCCTTATATCAAGGACAAGCGTGTCCCTGACCTGCGCAAACCTATCCGTCGCCAGATTGGTGAGCAGATTGGCGGCAATATTCCGGCGGCAGATAAAGCCGCGCTGAACATGATGTTTGAGATGACCGATCAGGTCGATGTCCTGAACCGCCGACAGGAGTGGATGGCCGCCAACGCAATGATGACCGGCACCATTACTGTTGTGGGTGAGGGGCTGGACCCGGAGGTGATTGATTTCCAACGCGATTCGGCGCTGACCATCGCTCTGTCCGGCGCAGATAAATGGCCGCTGGCCGTTGCGGCAGGGGCGACCAATAACAAGCCCACCCAGGATATTGAGCGCTGGCAGACACTTATTCTGCAAAAAAGCGGAGCGGTGGCCACAGACCTGATTTTCACTAATGCATCCTGGGCGGCGTTCCGTCTCGATACCACTATCAAAGATAACGCGATTACGTTCCCGGCTCTGAGCCCGTACGGT
>NZ_QFXN01000008.1:0-610 GCF_003144775.1 Enterobacter sp. CGMCC 5087
TGCTCGCGTGGAGCAGGGGGCCGTATACAAAGGACGTTGGGGGCAGTTCGATCTGTGGCTCTATAACGACTGGTTTATTGACCCGGTTGATGATTTGGAAAAACCGATGCTGACGGATGGCGCCGTGATTATGTCAGGTCCGAATCTGATGGGGACCCGTGCTTATGGCGCCATTCTCGATCCTGATTTTGACTATGGCGCGCTGGCGTATGCACCTAAAACCTGGACTGAGAAAGACCCGGCCCAGCGTTTCCTGCTGATGCAGTCTGCTCCGCTGGTTATTCCAAGCCGTGTTAATGCGGCCCTTTGCGCCACTGTGGTTTAAGGAGTCACCATGACCCGATTACTTGAAATGGTTGTGACTAAGGGCCGCTGCGTCATGCATGACGGCAAGGAATACGGACAGCACAGCCGTATCAGCCTCCCGCCGAATGAGGCCGTTCGCCTCGAGGAGCTGGGGTTTGTTCTGGCGGTATCCGTCGTGCGCGGCCTGCTTCAGGATCCGGATGAGGGTGCCGGCGATGGTACCGGCGATGGCGCTGGTGCAGCTGGTGACGGTTCTGCCGGCGATGGCGCTGGTGCAGCTGGTGACGGTTCTGCCGGCGACGGC
>NZ_QFXN01000009.1:0-821 GCF_003144775.1 Enterobacter sp. CGMCC 5087
CGGTACTGGTACAGCTGGTGATGATGCTGGTGCAGGCCAGAAGACGAGCAACGCAGCGGCTAAAAATGCCACAGGCAAAAACGCGAAGAAATCCGGAGCGTAATCATGGGGCCGGTTGACTGGGATACAAAACTACTGGCCCCCCTTCAGGGGGTCTTTGGCGAACCCGTGGAGTACCGGCCCCGGAACGGGCCGGCGTTTGATATCACCGGCATCTTTGACCGTGCGTACACCGTGGACGTCGAGCCCGTTGATGATAACGGCCCGACCGTGAACACTACGCGCCCGGTGCTGGGGGTTCAGGACAGCGCGTTTTTTCTACGTCAGCCGCCACTGCAGGGGGACTCGCTTTACATCCCCCGCGTCAAAACGCTGTTTAAGGTGGCCGACGTGCAGCCTGACAGCCATGGCGGGAGCCGTCTTGAACTGAACAAAGTGAAGGAGGTGCAGTGAACTCAGCGATGATCAGGGAACTGGCCGTTCAGGCTATCAGAGGAAAGACGCTCGCAGAACACCGCGTCTATTCTCCGAGAGACTGGGCCACCCGCAGTCAGGATTATCCGCTCATTCTGGTGCAGACGGTTTATGAGG
Source organism: Enterobacter sp. CGMCC 5087 (assembly GCF_003144775.1). Taxonomy (NCBI): domain Bacteria; kingdom Pseudomonadati; phylum Pseudomonadota; class Gammaproteobacteria; order Enterobacterales; family Enterobacteriaceae; genus Enterobacter; species Enterobacter sp. CGMCC 5087. Next base: position 592 of record NZ_QFXN01000009.1, read on the forward strand.
AGAAGTTTTCCAAAGGCCGTAACGCTCCCCAGTTCGATACCGTCACTACCCTGCAGATCGCCGCAAGGCTTGAAGAGTTTGACGGTGAGCTGGACGATGACGGGGCCATCAGGGCGCAGCTGAATCTGGAACGGATGAAGGAGGAAATCGAGCGTGCTGTGATTAACAGCTACGAGATAACCCGTTACACCCAGCAGATTAAGCATGTCCGATCACAGCTCAACCTGAGC
>NZ_QFXN01000281.1:0-335 GCF_003144775.1 Enterobacter sp. CGMCC 5087
GATCGAACACGATGCGAAATCATGATCGACTACGGTGCGAACTGGCGATCGATCACCGTGCGAATATGCAACTTGCTGAAGCACATTAATAATTTTGATTAAAACGCTATGCTTCACACATTTCACTGATTCATGTAACAAACCATTTAAGATTTGCTATCTTATCTGCGTGCGGCCTAAATTTTTCAGGCAGCGCCCTTTCGAAAATAACTTTATAAAACAGGCGCAGCCACGATTTCCCTGGTGTTGGCGCAGTATTCGCGCACCCCGGTTAAGCCGGGGTCATTTTTTTCTGGCGTCGACCCAGGCTTTAAGCACCGCCACATCGTTTTGCC
>NZ_QFXN01000282.1:0-70286 GCF_003144775.1 Enterobacter sp. CGMCC 5087
CTCTTCAACCCAATCACCCACGTTATCTTCCCATGCAGGTAAATCAGGCGACTGAATCTGTTGACCCAGCTGCTGCAGATGGCGTAAGCCGACCGAGCCGGCCGCACCTTTAATCTTATGTCCTTCTTCGACGATGCCCTTCTGGTCCCGGGCGGTCAGGTTTGATTCCAGCACGCTCAGATAGCCCGGCATCATTTTTTCGAACACCGCCAGACCATCGGTAATCAGTTTAGGGCCGACCAGATCGATGTACTGCTCCAGCATCGCGGTATCGAGTATCGTTTGGGCTTTTGCGCTATCAACAGACGTCATGGTGCTCTCCTCTTCATCACGGGTATCCCAGAACTTCTTAATCATGGCGGTCAGAGCAGGCACCGCCAGCGGCTTGCTGAGTACATCGTCCATACCGGCATCGAGATACTCTTTTTTATCTTTCAGCACGTTCGCCGTCAGCGCCACCAGCGGCGGCAGTTCGTCGGCCGCGTACTGACGCGTCAGCTCTCGCGAAATATCCAGCCCGGTCATATCCGGCAGCTGAATATCCAGCAGAACAAGATCGTATTCGCCCGGTTTAAACATCTCCAGCGCGGCCTTACCGGTCATCGCGACATCCACGCTGTTGCCCAGTTTTTCCAGCACCGAGCGCGCCACAATCACGTTCAGCTCAATATCTTCCACCAGCAGGACGTGCAGCGCGGGCAGCGGCATGTCGTCGTTTTCAAAGGTGTCTTCAACCTCTTCCGCCACCGCTGGCGCATGGACCGTCAGCGTGAAGGTTGACCCTTTACCCGGCTGGCTGGCAACGGTGATATCGCCACCCATACTCTTCGCCAGCCGTTTAGAGACCGCCAGGCCAATGCCCGTTCCGGTAGCCGGTTTCCCGCCGTTGCTGTCCTTCACCTGGTAGTACATCGCGAAAATTTTGTCCTGCTCCTCCTGCGGAATACCTATCCCAGAGTCCTCCACCTCGAAGTGCAGCATGTCGCCTTCGTCATAGCGGATGCGCACCGCCACCTGCCCCTTCTGGGTAAATTTCACCGCGTTGCTGATAAGGTTCCACAGGATCTGGCGCAGACGCGTGCCGTCAGTCACCACTTTATGCGGCAGCGGCAGGGTTGGCTCCATGACAAAGCTCAGCCCCTTCTGCTGCGCCTGCAGGCCGGACAGGTTTTCGAGGTCGGCAAGGAAGCTGGTGAAATCAACAGGCTGATTATCAAGCTGAACTTTACGGCGCTCCATCTTATCCATATCAATAATATCGTTGAAGATATTACCCAGCGTGACCGCTGAGACATGGATAGTCTTGAGGTATTTCTCCTGCTCTGCGGTCAGGTCGGTATCCAGCAGAATACGGCTCAGCCCGACAATGCCATTAAGCGGAGTACGCAGCTCGTGGCTGATAGTGGAGATAAAGGTCGTCTTATCACGGCTGGCGCGCTCCAGAGCGTCCTGGTAGCGCTTACGCTCGGTGATATCGCGGCCAAAGCCCATCAGGCCGTGGCGTTTCCCCACGCGGTCATAGTAGGGCACCTTACGGATCTCAAAACAGGCTTTGCGTCCGTCCGGGTAATCCAGCCACTGTTCATAGGTCAGCGAGACGTTATGGCGGAATACTTTTTCGTCCGTCTCCATGACCTTGGCCGCCGCTTCTTCAGAGTAAACGTCCTGCGGCTTCAGGTTAATCAGCTGTTTCTCGCTTTTCCCGGTGAGCAGCTCCATCGCCCGGTTACAGCCGGAAAACTCTTTATCTTCATTACGGTAAAACACCAGATCCGGCGAAGCATCGAGGAACGACCGCAGGAAAGAGGATTGCTGCTCAAGCTGGATCTGCGTGACCTCGCGCTCTTTCATTTCGATTTTCAGCTGCTCCAGCGTGGTCTGACGCTCGGCTTCCGCCTTCTCACGATCGGCGATCTCCTGATTCAGCTGCGCAATGTTGTCTTTAAGCTGGACGTTGAGCTTCAGGTCGCGTTCGCGCATCTCTTCCAGTTTATCCACCAGTTTTGACAGACGCTGACGGGACTCTTCCAGCTGTTCAACCACCACGGAAAGGAAATAGACCGCCCAGGGAGTAATGAGCAAGCCAAAGAAGATGGAGCGGATAACGTCGATACTCTCGACCTGACCATGCAGAACCATGGTGACGGCCATTTGCACGACAATGGCCAGAACGACCAGCGCCAGCGCAAGCAGCATGGAGAAACGCACCAGCCCAAGCTTCATCATCAGGTCGACGTAATACTGGGCAAGCATTCGAATTTGCTTCATAGAGGATCCCTTCACGACTTTATCGCTCAATAATACTCAAATTCAGGGCGAGGCGTTGAAGGTTGTGAGAAAAAGTGCGGGGTGAAACAGGAGATTAGCCTCGCCCCCGGTTAACCGGAAGCGAGGAGAGGTCGATCAGGAGCGTTTCAACAGCAGCCAGAGGCTGATCAGGAGGAAACTGGCGCTTGGCAGCAGCGCACCAATTATTGGCGGAATGCCATAAACCAGCGTCAGCGGACCGAAGATCTGATCGAGCACGTAGAACACAAAGCCGAAGCTGATACCGGTCACTACTCGCACGCCCATCGGCACGCTGCGTAACGGGCCGAAGATAAACGACAGCGCCATCAGCATCATCACCGCCACGGACATCGGCTGGAAGATCTTGCTCCACATGTTGAGCTGATAACGTCCCGCATCCTGCCCGCTCGACTTCAGGTATTTCACATAGTTGTGCAAACCGCTGATGGAGAGCGCGTCAGGGTCCAGCGCAACAACACCGAGCTTATCGGGCGTCAGGTTGGTCTTCCACGTACCGGTTACCGTCTGAGAACCGGCGATCTGTTTCGGATCGGTCAGGTCAGACTCATCGACCTGCGACAAACGCCACAGTTTATGTTCGGCGTCAAATTTCGCCGAAGAGGCGTGGCGGACTGACTCCAGACGGCGCTGGTCATCGAAAGCATAGATGCTCACCCCACCCAGTTCATCATTCCCCTTCACCCGTTCGATGTAGACGAAATTTTTTCCGTCTTTCGCCCATAAACCTTGTTGAGTCGAGAGCAGCGAGCCGCCGTACATTGCCTGCGCACGGTAGTTACGCGCCATCTGTTCGCCCTGCGGCGCGACCCACTCGCCAATCGCCATGGTCAACAGCACCAGTGGGATCGCGGTTTTCATGACCGACAGCGCAACCTGCATGCGGGTAAAGCCCGAGGCCTGCATAACGACCAGCTCGCTGCGCTGCGCCAGCATTCCCAGCCCCAGCAGCGCGCCCAGCAGGGCCGCCATCGGGAAGAAGATCTGCACATCTTTCGGGACGCTGAGCAGGGTATACATCCCCGCGCCCATCGCGTCATAGCTCCCCTGCCCGGCTTTTTTCAGCTGATCGACAAATTTGATAATGCCGGAGAGCGACACCAGCATGAACAACGTCATCATGATGGTAGTAAAAATGGTTTTACCGATATAGCGATCAAGAACGCCAAACGCCTGCATTAGATGGCTCCTTTACGCGAGAATCGGGCACGTATGCGGCGCACAGGCACCGTATCCCACAGGTTTAATCCCAGCGCCAGTAAGATGTACAGGCTGTTGACGAACCATGTCCAGACCATAGGGTCCAGCTTACCCTTCGCGCCGTTAGAACGAATCGAGGTTTGCAGCAGGAAATAGATCAGGTAAAGCAGCATCGCCGGCAGCATAGAAAGCACGCGTCCCTGGCGCGGGTTCACCACGCTCAGCGGAACGACAATCAGCGCCATCATAAACACGGTGAATACAAGCGTAATACGCCAGTGGAACTCAGCACGCGCTCTGTCGGTATCGGTATTCCACAGGGTACGCATGTCCATTTGCTCGGTATCCGTTGGATCGAGCGCCACCGCCTGATGGCCGATAATGGCCTGATAGTTCTGGAAATCCGTAATACGGAAGTCGCGCAGCATCGCGGTGCCTTCGAAACGGGTGCCTTTGTTCAGCGTCACGATCTGAGAACCATCTTTGCGCTGAGCAAGCTGACCGGAGTCTGCAACCACCACGGAAGGACGCGCGTTACCTTTAGGACGTAACTGCGCCAGGAATACGTCGTTGAATTTACTGCCGTCAACGCTCTCAATAAACAGCACGGAGTTGCCGTCGGTCGCCTGCTGGAACTGACCCTGAGCTAAGGCTGCCATGCCGGGGTTGGCTTTCGCTTCGGCCAGCACTTCGTCCTGATGACGGGAAGACATGGGACCCGCCCACATCACATTCACCGCCGCGACAATACCCGTGAACAGCGCCAGTATCATGGCCGCTTTCACCAGTACCGCTTTGCTCAGGCCACAGGCATGCATCACCGTGATTTCACTCTCGGTGTAGAGTTTCCCAAGCGTCATGAGCAGGCCAAGGAAAAGACTTAGCGGCAGGATGAGCTGCGCCATTTCCGGGATCCCTAAACCAAGCAGGGAAAGCACCAGATTAGTTGGAATTTCGCCGTCAACGGCCGCACCGAGGATCTTAACCAGCTTCTGACAGAAAAAAATCAGCAGCAGGATGAAGAGGATCGCCAGTTGGCTTTTGAGCGTCTCCCGCACCAGATATCTTATGATTATCACTTTAAATACGCCCGTAAAAACCCGTCTCTTTGCTGGAAAATCGCTTGTTTCATGGCTTAAACGTCATTTATTCTCTTGAGTCGTCGAAATCATCGCTAAGATTAAAACATCCGGCGGATTCACGCTTCAGGACTTTTTCTGACGTGTCGAAACCGTAGTAACGTAAGATTAACACGAAGTCACCACAACAGCGGACATGAGTTACGAAAGGTTTCAATTCTATCCGTAGCTGCCGCCGTTGTCTTTAAGATTCAGGAGCGTAGTGCATGGAGTTCAGTGTAAAAAGCGGTAGCCCGGAGAAACAGCGGAGTGCCTGCATCGTTGTGGGCGTCTTTGAACCACGCCGACTCTCCCCGATCGCCGAGCAACTCGATAAAATCAGTGACGGCTATATTAGCGCCCTGCTGCGCCGTGGCGAACTGGAAGGCAAACCTGGGCAGACGCTGTTACTGCACCATGTTCCGAACGTACTGTCAGAACGTATTCTGCTGATTGGCTGCGGCAAAGAACGCGAGCTGGATGAACGTCAGTATAAGCAGGTGATTCAGAAAACAATCAATACGCTGAATGATACCGGCTCAATGGAAGCCGTCTGCTTCCTGACAGAACTGCACGTTAAAGGACGTAACACCTACTGGAAAGTGCGTCAGGCGGTTGAAACGGCAAAAGAGAGCCTGTACAGCTTCGATCAGCTGAAGACCAACAAAAGCGAGCCGCGTCGTCCGCTGCGTAAAATGGTCTTTAACGTGCCAACCCGTCGCGAGCTGACCAGCGGAGAACGCGCGATCCAGCACGGTCTGGCGATCGCAGCCGGCATTAAAGCGGCCAAAGATCTCGGTAACATGCCGCCTAACATCTGTAACGCGGCGTACCTGGCCTCTCAGGCGCGTCAGCTGGCCGACGCCTACAGCAAAAACGTCATTACCCGCGTCATCGGCGAACAGCAGATGAAAGAGCTGGGGATGCACTCTTACCTGGCGGTCGGTAACGGCTCGCAGAACGAATCCCTGATGTCCGTCATCGAGTACAAAGGCAATCCATCCGAAGACGCGCGCCCGATTGTGCTCGTCGGTAAAGGCCTGACCTTCGACTCCGGCGGTATCTCCATCAAGCCTGCCGAAGGCATGGATGAGATGAAGTACGACATGTGCGGTGCGGCAGCGGTTTACGGCGTGATGCGCATGGTTGCGGAACTACAGTTGCCTATCAACGTGATCGGCGTACTGGCGGGCTGCGAAAACATGCCTGGCGGGCGCGCCTATCGTCCGGGTGACGTTCTGACCACCATGTCCGGCCAGACCGTTGAAGTGTTGAACACCGACGCCGAAGGCCGTCTGGTGCTGTGTGACGTGCTGACCTACGTTGAGCGCTTCGAGCCGGAAGCGGTGATTGACGTAGCCACCCTCACCGGTGCCTGCGTGATTGCACTGGGCCACCATATCACCGGCCTGATGTCGAACCACAATCCGCTGGCGCATGAGCTTATTGGTGCCTCAGAGCAGGCGGGAGACCGCGCATGGCGTCTGCCGCTGGGTGACGAGTATCAGGATCAGCTGGAGTCTAACTTTGCGGATATGGCGAACATTGGCGGACGTCCTGGCGGGGCGATCACCGCGGGCTGCTTCCTGGCACGCTTCACCCGCAAGTATAACTGGGCGCACCTGGATATTGCGGGCACCGCATGGCGCTCCGGTAAAGCCAAAGGCGCAACCGGTCGTCCAGTGGCGCTGCTGTCGCAGTTCCTGCTCAATCGTGCGGGTTTTAACGGCGACGAGTAAGTCAAAACGGCAGTAAACCGTAGGCCGGGTAAGGCGAAGCCGCCGCCCGGCTTAAGCATTTAAAGTGAGCACAAGAAGCCCCATATATGAAGAATGCAACGTTCTACCTTCTGGACAACGACACCCATCAGGATGGCCTCAGCGCCGTCGAACAGCTGGTGTGTGAAATTGCCGCAGAACGTTGGCGCGCAGGTAAACGCGTTCTGATTGCCTGTGAAGATGAACAGCAGGCGATTCGCCTGGATGAAGCGCTGTGGGCGCGCCCGCCGGAGAGTTTTGTGCCGCATAACCTGTCGGGCGAAGGCCCGCGCGGCGGTGCACCGGTTGAAATTGCCTGGCCGCAAAAGCGCAACAGCAGCGCGCGCGATATTCTGATTAGCCTGCGGATAGATTTTGCAGATTTTGCCACCGCTTTCACAGAAGTGGTAGACTTTGTCCCTTACGAAGAATCTTTGAAACAACTGGCGCGCGAACGCTATAAAGCGTACCGCCTGGCTGGTTTTAACCTGAATACGGCAACCTGGAAATAATGGAAAAGACATACAACCCACGCGATATCGAACAGCCGCTTTACGAGCACTGGGAACAGCAGGGCTATTTCAAGCCTAACGGCGACGAAAGCAAAGAGTCCTTCTGCATCATGATCCCGCCGCCGAACGTCACCGGCAGTTTGCATATGGGTCATGCTTTCCAGCAGACCATCATGGACACCATGATCCGCTACCAGCGCATGCAGGGTAAAAACACCCTGTGGCAGGCGGGGACTGACCACGCGGGTATCGCGACCCAGATGGTGGTTGAGCGTAAAATTGCCGCTGAAGAAGGTAAAACCCGCCACGACTACGGTCGCGACGCGTTCATCGACAAAATCTGGCAGTGGAAGGCGGAATCCGGCGGCACCATTACCCGTCAGATGCGCCGTCTCGGCAACTCCGTGGACTGGGAGCGCGAGCGCTTCACCATGGACGAAGGCCTGTCCAACGCCGTTAAAGAAGTCTTCGTCCGCCTGTACAAAGAAGACCTGATTTACCGCGGCAAACGCCTGGTAAACTGGGATCCAAAACTGCGCACCGCCATCTCTGACCTGGAAGTGGAAAACCGCGAGTCTAAAGGCTCCATGTGGCACATCCGCTATCCGCTGGCCGATGGCGCAAAAACCGCCGACGGTAAAGATTACCTGGTAGTCGCGACCACCCGTCCGGAAACCCTGCTGGGCGATACCGGCGTGGCCGTTAACCCGGAAGATCCGCGTTATAAAGATCTGATCGGCAAATTCGTGGTGCTGCCGCTGGTAAACCGCCGTATTCCGATTGTGGGCGACGAACACGCCGACATGGAAAAAGGCACCGGCTGCGTAAAAATCACCCCTGCACACGACTTCAACGACTATGAAGTCGGCCGTCGTCACGCCCTGCCGATGATCAACATTCTGACCTTCGACGGTGATATCCGCGAAAGCGCAGAAGTGTACGACACCAAAGGCAACGAATCCGACGTTTATTCCAGTGACATCCCGGCTGAGTTCCAGAAGCTGGAGCGTTTTGCCGCGCGTAAAGCCATCGTGGCAGCCGTTGACGCGCTCGGCCTGCTGGAAGAGATCAAACCTCACGATCTGACCGTGCCGTACGGCGACCGTGGCGGCGTGGTTATCGAGCCAATGCTGACCGACCAGTGGTACGTGCGTGCCGACGTGCTGGCGAAACCGGCTGTGGAAGCGGTTGAGAACGGCAGCATTCAGTTCGTGCCGAAGCAGTACGAAAACATGTACTTCTCCTGGATGCGCGACATTCAGGACTGGTGTATCTCCCGTCAGCTGTGGTGGGGTCACCGTATTCCGGCGTGGTACGACAACGAAGGCAACGTTTACGTTGGCCGTAGCGAAGACGAAGTGCGTCAGGAAAACAACCTGAGCGCGGACGTTGCGCTGCGTCAGGACGAAGACGTTCTGGACACCTGGTTCTCCTCCGCGCTGTGGACCTTCTCCACCCTCGGCTGGCCAGAAAACACCGACGCGCTGCGTCAGTTCCACCCAACCAGCGTGATGGTGTCCGGCTTCGACATTATCTTCTTCTGGATTGCCCGCATGATCATGATGACCATGCACTTCATCAAAGACGAAGACGGCAAGCCGCAGGTTCCGTTCCATACCGTCTACATGACCGGTCTGATCCGCGACGATGAAGGCCAGAAGATGTCCAAGTCCAAGGGGAACGTTATCGACCCGCTGGACATGGTTGACGGTATCTCTCTGGAAGATCTGCTGGAAAAACGTACCGGCAACATGATGCAGCCGCAGCTGGCTGAGAAAATCCGCAAGCGTACCGAGAAGCAGTTCCCGAACGGGATCGAGTCTCACGGTACCGATGCCCTGCGCTTCACCCTGGCGGCACTGGCTTCTACCGGCCGTGACATCAACTGGGACATGAAGCGTCTGGAAGGTTACCGTAACTTCTGTAACAAGCTGTGGAACGCCAGCCGCTTCGTGCTGATGAACACCGAAGATCAGGATTGCGGCTTCAACGGCGGCGAGATGATGCTGTCTCTGGCAGACCGCTGGATCCTGGCGGAATTCAACCAGACGGTGAAAGCGTTCCGCGAGGCGCTGGACAGCTACCGCTTCGATATCGCGGCGGGCATCCTGTATGAATTCACCTGGAACCAGTTCTGCGACTGGTATCTGGAGCTGGCGAAGCCGGTGATGAACGGCGGCACTGAGGCGGAACTGCGCGGCACGCGCAACACGCTGATTACCGTTCTGGAAGGCCTGCTGCGCCTGGCGCATCCGGTCATTCCATTCATCACCGAAACCATCTGGCAGCGCGTGAAGGTGATTGCGGGCATCAACGCCGATACCATCATGCTGCAGCCGTTCCCGGAATTCGATGCGGCCAAGGTTGATGAAGCGGCGTCCGCGGATACCGAGTGGCTGAAACAGGCGATCGTTGCGGTACGTAACATCCGCGCTGAAATGAACATCGCCCCTGGCAAACCGCTGGAGCTGCTGCTTCGTGGCTGCAGCGAGGCTGCCGTTCGTCGCGTCACCGAGAACAACACTTTCCTGAAGACCATGGCGCGTCTGGAAAGCATCACCGTGCTGCCTGCGGATGACAAAGGTCCGGTTTCCGTGACCAAAATCATCGACGGTGCCGAGCTGCTGATCCCGATGGCGGGCCTGATCGACAAAGACGCCGAGCTGGCTCGTCTGGCGAAAGAAGTGGCAAAAGTCGACGTGGAAATTGGCAAAATCGAAAGCAAGCTGGCGAACGAAGGCTTTGTGGCCCGCGCGCCGGAAGCGGTCATCGCGAAAGAGCGTGAGCGTCTGGTTGCCTTCGCCGATGCGAAGACCAAGCTGATCGAGCAGCAGGCGGTTATCGCAGCCCTGTAATGCTTTTACCCCTTACGCTTCAGGGCGTAAGGGGTATCCTTCCTGAAAACTCCTCGCTTGCACTCCCCTTTCTGTGGTGCTATTAACAGCAGTTATGTGTCAATTTTTGTTATGAGTAATGCTATGAGCGTGATTACCCCCGTCGCGACGACGATGCGCCGGATCGCTGAGCAGGATAATTCGGCTATCGCCGCCGTTATCCGCACCGTTTCTGCCGAATATGGCCTGACGGCTGACAAAGGCTACACGGTTGCTGACCCAAACCTGGACGAGCTTTACCAGCTCTACAGCCAGCCAGGGCATGCCTACTGGGTAATCGAGCAGAACGGCCTGGTGGTGGGCGGCGGCGGCGTGGCCCCCCTCAGCTGCAGCGAGCCGGATATCTGTGAACTACAGAAAATGTATTTCCTGCCAACGGCGCGCGGGCAAGGACTGGCAAAAAAGCTGGCGCTGATTGCGCTGGACCACGCGCGCAAGCAGGGTTTTACACGCTGCTACCTTGAAACAACCGCTTTCCTCAAAGAGGCCATCGGCCTGTATGAACATCTGGGCTTTGAGCATATCGATGCACCGCTGGGCTGTACCGGCCACGTTGATTGCGAAGTCAGGATGCTGAAAAGTCTGTAAGTTTCGTTCCTGCCCTCTTCTGTTAAGCGGCTGTAAACTGAATGCTCTACACTCTCAGTTCACACCACAACGGGGGAAACACGATGTCGAAGATAAAAAGCTACGCCGCACCGCAGGCGGGTGCAGAACTTGAGCTGTACGAGTACGATGCGGGCGAACTAAAAGCTGAAGACGTCGAAGTACAGGTTGATTACTGCGGGATCTGCCACTCGGATCTCTCGATGATCGATAACGAATGGGGCTTCTCGAGCTATCCGCTGGTTGCCGGGCACGAAGTCATTGGTAGGGTCGTGGCGCTCGGTAGCGCCGCACAGGACAAAGGGCTGAAGGTAGGCCAACGCGTGGGCATTGGCTGGACGGCACGCAGCTGTGGTCACTGTGACGCCTGTATCAGCGGCAATCAGATCAACTGCCTCGAAGGCGCCGTTCCCACCATTCTGAACAAGGGCGGTTTTGCCGACAAGCTGCGCGCCGACTGGCAATGGGTGATCCCGCTGCCGGACAGCATTGATATCGAATCCGCCGGGCCGCTGCTGTGCGGCGGTATCACCGTCTTCAAACCCCTGCTGATGCACCATATCACCGCCACCAGCCGCGTGGGCGTCATTGGTATTGGCGGTCTGGGCCATATCGCCATCAAGCTGCTGCATGCGATGGGCTGTGAAGTCACGGCGTTCAGCTCGAACCCGGCGAAAGAGAAAGAAGTGCTGGCGATGGGTGCGGATAAAGTCGTGAACAGCCGCGATCCTGACGCGCTGAACGCGCTGGCTGGGCAGTTTGACCTGATCATCAACACCGTTAACGTGGATCTCAACTGGCAGCCGTACTTTGAGGCACTGGCCTACGGCGGTAACTTCCATACCGTAGGTGCTGTGATGAAGCCGCTGCCGGTTCCGGCGTTTACCCTGATCGGCGGGGATCGCAGCGTGTCAGGCTCCGCGACCGGTACGCCGTTTGAGTTGCGCAAGCTGATGAAGTTTGCCGGACGCACCAAAGTGGCCCCGACCACCGAACTGTATCCGATGTCGAAAATCAACGAAGCGATCCAGCACGTGCGTGACGGCAAAGCCCGCTACCGCGTGGTGTTGAAAGCGGATTTTTGATGTGATATTGCTAGGGAATGTGCGGCCTGATGCCCTCACCCCAACCCTCTCCCACAGGGAGAGGGCGCACACACTAAAAACGGTAACGGTCGTTACCGTTTTGCATCTACCATGGCCTTAAACACCTCAGCCACCGCGACCGCACCGGGATCCATTACCCCATCCAGATTCTCTTTATTCACATACGATGAACGTCCCGCGCCGGCTTTCGCCATTTTCGCCGTTGCTTCGGCACCGTGCTGTGCGGCCTGCGCCGCTGCCTGAAGATCGCCATTCTTCAATGCTTCAAGCGCCGGTTGCAGCGCGTCGATCAGGGTACGATCGCCGAGATCTGCCCCACCATACTGCTTCATCTGCGCCAGCCCGCTGAGCAATGCCTCGGGCAGCGGCTGACCATCGTGAAGCTTTTGCCCGGCCGCGGTAAAGAAGATCGACATCAGTACCCCGCTCGATCCGCCCATCACCGTCGCCAGCCGCTCGCCCACCAGCAACAGCAGCGTCGATACGTTATCAAGCGGGAGCTTGCGATCCTCCAGACGCTGCGCAATATCCCGCGCGCCTTGCGCAAAAGTGGAGCCGGTATCGCCGTCGCCCACTTTGGCATCCAGCGCGTTCAGTCGGTTTTCCAGCTGGAGCAGCGTTTTCGTCACCGAGGAAACATATTCAGCCACCCGCAGATTGTCCGAAGGAGTGTATTCCACACGATCGTGAATGGCGGTATGCGCCACGGTGCGCAGTGGCGCAAACGCCACGGGCTTCTGCCAGCCCAGCGTTTCGACCTCGGCATGAATCGCCTTTTCGAAGAAGTCATTGAGCTTCAGCAGCGTGAGCGAAAAGCCCTTCATGTCCAGCGCGCTCACCAGCGGCGCGGGGCCTATCAGGTACGCGATATCCTCTTTCAGCGCCGAATGCGCCAGCTCTTTGGTCAGCAGCGCCATCTCCAGCGCCGATACGCCGCCGAGATTGTTAATCAATACCGCAAACCGCCCTTCTCCCGCCTGCGAGCGTAACGGCGTCACCAGCGTGTCGATAATGGCTTTGCTGTTCTGCGTATCCACGACGGAAGCACCGGGCTCGCCGTGAATGCCCAGCCCCAGCTCGACATGGCCCTGCTTGATGCGCCCCTCCTCCTCGTCGCTGCCCGGCAGGTTGCACGTTTGCATCGCAACGCCCAGGCTCCAGAGGTTATCGCAGGCCTGTTGCGCAATATCCCGCACCTCGCTCAGCGATTTCCCCTGCTCCGCCGCATAGCCCGCAATCTTGTGCACCAGTGCCGTACCGGCAATACCGCGCGGCTGCTTGTTATCCGGCAGCGCGACATCGTCTGCCACAATCACCATCTCCACCTTCAGGCCGTAACGCTTGGCCTTTTCGGCCGCCAGGCCAAAGTTCAGGCGGTCGCCGGTGTAGTTTTTGACGATCAGCAGACAGCCGCGATCGCCCGTGACCGCCACAATGGCATTCAGCACTGCATCCACGCTCGGCGAGGCAAACAGATCGCCACACACTGCCGCCGTCAGCATCCCTTTGCCGACAAACCCGGCGTGCGCGGGTTCGTGGCCTGAGCCGCCGCCGGAGATCACCGCCACGCGGCTTTTGTCCCAGTCTCCACGTGCGACGATCCTGATGGCCGGATCGATATCAAGTTTGACGAGATTTGCGTGTGGCGCAGAAAGCAGTATGCCTTCAATGGCATCGTTGACCAGCTGTTTGCGATCGTTAAAGAAGAATCTGGACATCGTTTCCCACTATTTTTGTGAACCGTATGCAAAAGCATAGTCCGCGCTGGATAATGCGCCGCAAAGTCAGGAATTTACTCAACCAAATTGCGGTCAGGTTGCCTATAATCCACCCAGGACTAAGAGAGGAAGCGCATCATGAGTACACCATTGTTAATTGCCCGGACGCTGGAAAAAGAGCTGTATTTACTGCCCGCGATGGCGAACCGCCACGGTCTGATCACCGGAGCGACCGGGACAGGCAAAACCGTCACCCTGCAAAAGCTGGCTGAGTCGCTTTCGGAGATTGGCGTACCGGTCTTTATGGCTGACGTGAAAGGCGATTTAACCGGTGTGGCTCAGGAAGGTACGGCCTCTGAGAAACTGCTTGAACGGCTGAAGAATATTGGCATCACGGACTGGACGCCGCATAACAATCCGGTGGTAGTGTGGGATATCTTTGGTGAGAAAGGCCACCCGGTGCGCGCTACCGTCTCCGATCTCGGCCCGCTGCTGCTGGCACGTCTGCTTAACCTCAACGACGTGCAGTCCGGCGTGCTGAATATTATCTTCCGTATTGCCGACGATCAGGGGCTGCTGCTGCTTGATTTCAAAGATCTGCGCGCCATTACGCAGTACATAGGCGATAACGCCAAATCCTTCCAGAACCAGTACGGCAATATCAGCAGCGCCTCGGTGGGAGCCATTCAGCGCGGGTTACTGGCGCTGGAGCAACAGGGCGCCGAGCATTTCTTCGGAGAGCCGATGCTGGATATCAAAGACTGGATGCGCACGGACAGCAGCGGCAAAGGCATCATCAACATTCTGAGCTCCGAGAAGCTCTACCAGATGCCAAAGCTCTACGCCGCCAGCCTGCTGTGGATGCTCTCTGAGCTATACGAACAGTTACCCGAAGCGGGCGATCTGGAAAAACCGAAGCTGGTCTTCTTCTTCGACGAAGCGCACTTGCTGTTTAACGACGCGCCGCAGGTATTGCTGGATAAGATTGAACAGGTCATTCGCCTGATCCGCTCCAAAGGCGTTGGCGTCTGGTTTGTTTCACAAAACCCGTCGGATATCCCGGATAACGTGCTCGGTCAGCTCGGTAACCGCGTGCAGCACGCCCTGCGCGCCTTTACGCCGAAGGATCAGAAAGCGGTGAAAGCCGCCGCGCAGACCATGCGCGCTAATCCTGCCTTTGATACCGAAGCGGCGATTCAGGCGTTAGGCACCGGTGAAGCGCTGATCTCATTCCTGGATGCGAAGGGCAGCCCGTCCGTGGTAGAACGCGCCATGGTGATCGCGCCCTGCTCGCGCATGGGGCCCGTTACCGACGATGAACGTAACGGCCTGATTAACCACTCTCCGGTTTACGGGAAGTACGAAGACGAGGTTGATCGCGAGTCTGCGTTCGAGATGCTGCAAAAAGGGGTGCAGGCGACCACCGAATCCCAGGATGCACCTGCCGCTAAAGGGCAGTCTGTCGCCGTGGATGACGGTATTCTCGGGGGTCTCAAAGACATCCTGTTCGGCAGCACCGGGCCGCGCGGCGGCAAGCGCGACGGCGTGGTACAAACCATGGCGAAAAGCGCGGCGCGACAGGTCACCAATCAGATAGTGCGCGGCATGCTGGGAAGTCTGTTAGGCGGCCGTCGCCGGTAGACGGGGAACCCACAGGCGGCCAAGCGCCGAGCCCTGAACACCGTTCTCCTGCAGGTAGCGGTCGATTTCCAACATCCCCGTCCAGCGGTTCTCACACCATAGCGGTGCCAGAAGCGTTGGACGGCGGGCGCTGGCCGAGATGCGGTGGTAGACAATTTCCGGCGGGGTGTGGCGAATCATCTCCCCCGCCGTCACCGTATAGTCCTCAAGCTCAATACCGCTTAACCGCCCGGCTTCCCAGGCTTTCGCCATAATGCTTCCCGTAACGATATGCAGCGGGTGCAGCTTAATGCCGTCCACGCCGGTCTCAACCACCTTTTCCAGCGTCTCCAGGCCGTGCTGCTGCCCTTCACCCGGCAAGCCGACAATCAGATGCGAGCAGACCTTCAGCCCGCGCTCGCGGGCCAGGCGCGTGGTGCGCTGGTAGCAGGCGAAATCATGACCACGGTTAATACGGTGCAGGGTTTTGTCGTGCGCGGTTTGCAGGCCCAGCTCCAGCCAGATCTCGTAGCCTTGTTCTTTGTACTCGCTGAGCAGGTCCAGCACCGCGTCCGGTACGCAGTCCGGGCGCGTGCCCACGCATAGCCCAACGATGTTAGCCTGGCTGACGGCCTGCTGATACATAGAGCGCAGCACCTGTACTTCCGCCCACGTGCTGGTGTAGGCCTGAAAATAGGCCAGATACTGCTTCGCGCGGTTCACCAGGCTCGCCTGATGGGCAAGCTGTTCAGCGATAGATTTATGCTGCTGGGCTTCGTCAGCAAAGGACGCAACGTTACAGAAGGTGCAGCCGCCGCGCCCGATTGTGCCATCGCGATTCGGGCAGCTAAACCCGCCGTGCAGCGTCAGCTTATGAACCTTTTGCCCGTACCGCTGCAAAAGATCCCCACCAAACATATTGACTAATTTCTGTAACTGCATAATCTGATAGACCGTCCCGGAGAAAGGGGACAAGCCTGCCACTTTTAGCCTCTGTCGGCGATGACCTGGATCAATCGCCCTGGACGGCTTTTATCTATATGAATAAATACTCAGGATTACTGCAATTTCATTCACGCTACCCGTGATTACTTTTCCTTATGTTCTGATTGTTTTTTTCATTTATAGCGCCACCACTGAAAAACAGTGGGTTTATGCGGGTTTGCAGCCATTGCCAGATTATTATTCTGCTATAAAACGGCTATTCAGCACGCTACATTGATAATACCGCTTTCATATAGTGAGTCAGATCACACTCCGCTGCGTCCTGCCAGGGCATACAATCAATGTAAAAATAGTTAAATTCCATTTAATTTCAATGAGATAAACTCTCTTTAGCACATTTTTGTATAAATAAGATTGCCATTTGACCTGTGTACCAATTCCCGATAAGTTGGAAATCCGCTGGAAGCTTTCTGGATGAGCGGCCTGCTCATCATATTTATGCAGTAATTGAGATTCCCTCTGAAGCAAGTCCTCAAACTTGTTTACCTGCGCGAAAGGATGAAAAAGAGGGCGAATGCGAGGTCCGCGTATGAAACGCAAACCCCGTCGCCATGCTCTTTCTGTGCCTGTGCGCCACGGTAAAGTTCAGTGGGAAGCCCGACGAGCCTGGGGAGGTTCACTGATATGTTGTACGATAAATCCCTTGAGAAGGATAACTGTGGTTTCGGCCTGATCGCCCACATAGAAGGCGAACCTAGCCACAAGGTAGTGCGTACTGCTATTCACGCACTGGCCCGAATGCAGCACCGTGGCGCGATTCTTGCCGATGGTAAAACGGGCGACGGTTGCGGCCTGCTGCTGCAAAAACCGGATCGTTTCTTCCGCATCGTGGCGGAAGAGCGCGGCTGGCGTTTAGCCAAAAACTACGCTGTCGGCATGCTGTTCCTGAACCAGGATCCTGAAAAGGCTGCCGCCTCACGCCGCATCGTCGAAGAAGAACTTCAGCGTGAAACCCTGTCGATTGTCGGCTGGCGCAATGTGCCAACTAACGAAGGGGTGCTCGGTGAAATCGCCCTCTCCTCGCTGCCTCGTATTGAACAGATTTTCGTCAACGCGCCTGCGGGCTGGCGTCCGCGTGATATGGAACGCCGTCTGTTTATTGCCCGCCGCCGCATTGAAAAACGTCTCCAGGACGATAAAGAGTTCTACGTTTGTAGCCTCTCTAACCTGGTGAACATCTATAAGGGTCTGTGTATGCCGGCTGACCTGCCGCGCTTCTACCTGGACCTGGCGGACCTGCGTCTCGAATCGGCCATTTGTCTGTTCCACCAGCGCTTCTCCACCAACACCGTTCCACGCTGGCCGCTGGCTCAGCCGTTCCGCTACCTGGCGCACAACGGCGAGATCAACACCATCACCGGTAACCGCCAGTGGGCCCGCGCCCGTACCTATAAGTTCCAGACGCCGCTGATCCCTGACCTGCACGATGCCGCGCCGTTCGTGAACGAAACCGGCTCTGACTCCAGCTCAATGGATAACATGCTGGAACTGCTGCTGGCGGGCGGGATGGACATCGTGCGCGCCATGCGTCTGCTTGTACCACCGGCCTGGCAGAACAACCCGGATATGGACCCCGAGCTGCGCGCGTTCTTCGACTTTAACTCCATGCACATGGAGCCGTGGGACGGCCCGGCGGGCATCGTCATGTCCGACGGCCGCTTCGCCGCCTGTAACCTGGACCGTAACGGTCTGCGTCCGGCGCGCTACGTCATCACCAAAGACAAGCTCATCACCTGCGCCTCTGAAGTCGGTATCTGGGATTACCAGCCTGATGAAGTGGTCGAAAAAGGCCGCGTCGGTCCGGGCGAGCTGATGGTGATCGACACCCGCGGTGGGCGCATTCTGCACTCTGCCGAAACCGATCACGATCTAAAAAGCCGCCATCCGTACAAAGAGTGGATGGAGAAGAACGTCCGTCGCCTCGTGCCGTTCGAAGATTTATCGGATGAAGAAGTGGGTCGTCGCGAACTGGACGACGACACGCTTGCGAGCTTCCAGAAACAGTTTAACTACAGCGCGGAAGAGCTGGACTCTGTTATTCGCGTACTGGGTGAAAACGGCCAGGAAGCGGTCGGCTCTATGGGGGACGATACCCCGTTTGCCGTGCTCTCCAGCCAGCCGCGCATCATTTACGATTACTTCCGCCAGCAGTTCGCGCAGGTGACTAACCCGCCAATCGATCCGCTGCGTGAAGCACACGTGATGTCCCTGGCGACCAGCATCGGCCGCGAGATGAACGTCTTCTGCGAGGCCGAAGGCCAGGCGCACCGTCTGACCTTTAAATCGCCGATCCTGCTGTACTCCGATTTCAAACAGCTCACCACCATGAAAGAGGAGCACTACCGCGCCGACACGCTCGATATTACCTTCGACATGACCGAAGCGAGCCTCGAAGAGACGGTGAATGCGCTGTGTGACAAAGCCGAACAGATGGTGCGTAACGGTACCGTTCTGCTGGTGCTGTCCGACCGCAATATTGCGAAAAACCGTCTGCCGGTGCCTGCCCCGATGGCGGTCGGCGCTATCCAGACGCGTCTGGTCGACAAGAGCCTGCGCTGCGACGCCAACATCATTGTGGAAACCGCCAGCGCCCGCGATCCGCACCACTTTGCCGTGCTGTTAGGCTTTGGCGCGACGGCGATCTACCCGTACCTGGCCTACGAAACGCTGGCCCGTCTGGTGGATACCCGCGCGATCGACAAAGATTACCGCGCGGTGATGCTGAACTACCGTAACGGCATCAACAAAGGCCTGTACAAGATCATGTCTAAAATGGGCATCTCGACCATTGCCTCCTACCGCTGTTCGAAGCTGTTTGAAGCGGTCGGCCTGCATGACGAGGTCGCCAACCTCTGCTTCCAGGGCGTGGTCAGCCGCATCGGCGGCGCCGGTTTTGCTGACTTCCAGCAGGATCTGGTGAACCTGTCCAAACGCGCCTGGCTGGCACGTAAGCCGCTGGATCAGGGCGGTCTGCTGAAATACGTTCACGGCGGCGAGTATCATGCCTACAACCCGGACGTGGTGCGCACGCTGCAGCAGGCGGTTCAGAGCGGTGAATACAGCGATTACCAGCAGTACGCTGAGCTGGTAAACAACCGCCCGGCGGCAACGCTCCGCGACCTCATTGCCCTGAACCCGGGTGATGAAGCGGTCAGCATTGACGAGGTTGAGCCTGCATCCGAGCTGTTCAAACGCTTCGATACCGCGGCGATGTCCATCGGCGCGCTGAGCCCGGAAGCCCACGAAGCGCTGGCGGAAGCCATGAACAGCATCGGCGGCAACTCCAACTCCGGCGAAGGCGGTGAAGATCCGGCGCGTTACGGCACCAACAAAGTGTCCCGTATCAAGCAGGTGGCATCCGGTCGCTTTGGCGTGACGCCTGCGTACTTGGTGAACGCCGACGTGATTCAGATTAAAGTCGCTCAGGGTGCTAAACCGGGCGAAGGCGGCCAGCTGCCGGGTGATAAAGTTACCCCGTACATCGCCAAACTGCGCTATTCCGTGCCGGGCGTGACGCTGATCTCCCCGCCGCCGCACCACGATATCTACTCTATCGAGGACTTAGCCCAGCTAATTTTCGACCTGAAGCAGGTCAACCCGAAGGCGATGATCTCCGTGAAGCTGGTTTCCGAACCGGGCGTCGGCACCATCGCTACCGGCGTGGCGAAAGCCTATGCGGATCTCATCACCATCGCCGGCTACGACGGCGGTACCGGCGCAAGCCCGCTCTCCTCCGTGAAATACGCGGGCTGCCCGTGGGAGCTTGGCCTGGTAGAAACCCAGCAGGCGCTGGTGGCGAACGGTCTGCGTCACAAGATCCGTCTGCAGGTGGACGGCGGCCTGAAAACGGGCCTCGACATCATTAAAGCGGCGATCCTCGGCGCGGAAAGCTTCGGCTTCGGTACCGGCCCAATGGTTGCGCTCGGCTGTAAATACCTGCGTATTTGCCACCTGAACAACTGCGCAACCGGCGTTGCTACCCAGGACGAGAAGCTGCGTAAGAACCACTATCACGGTCTGCCGTTCAAAGTGACCAACTACTTTGAGTTCATCGCCCGCGAAACCCGCGAGCTGATGGCGCAGCTGGGCGTGAAGCGTCTGGTGGACCTGATTGGCCGTACCGACCTGCTGAAAGAGCTGGAAGGCTTCACGGCGAAGCAGCAGAAGCTGGAGCTGAGCAAGCTGCTGGAAACCGCGCAGCCGCACCCTGGCAAAGCGGTCTACTGCACCGAGAACAACCCGCCGTTCGATAACGGCGTGCTGAACGCGCAGCTGCTGCAGCAGGCGAAACCGTACGTGGACGACAAGCAGAGCAAAACGTTCTGGTTTGATATCCGCAACACCGACCGCTCCGTGGGCGCCTCCCTCTCCGGCTACATCGCGCAAACGCACGGTGACCAGGGGCTGGCAGCGGATCCCATTACCGCGCACTTCAGCGGTACCGCGGGTCAGAGCTTCGGCGTATGGAACGCAGGCGGCGTTGAGCTGTACCTGACCGGCGATGCCAACGACTACGTCGGTAAAGGCATGGCAGGCGGTCTGCTGGCGGTGCGTCCTCCGGTCGGCTCAGCCTTCCGCAGCCATGAAGCCAGCATCATCGGTAACACCTGCCTGTACGGCGCGACCGGCGGTCGTCTCTTTGCAGCAGGCCGTGCGGGCGAGCGTTTTGCGGTGCGTAACTCCGGTGCTATCACCGTGGTGGAAGGCATTGGCGATAACGGTTGTGAATACATGACGGGCGGGATTGTTTGCGTTCTGGGTAAAACCGGCGTGAACTTCGGCGCGGGCATGACGGGCGGTTTTGCGTACGTCCTGGACGAAGACGGCGAGTTCCGCAAACGCGTGAACCCGGAGCTGGTGGAAGTGCTGGACGTTGATACGCTGGCTATCCATGAAGAACACCTGCGCGGCTTGATTACCGAACACGTGCAGCATACCGGTTCTTCGCGCGGCGAAGAGATCCTGGCGAACTGGCCAGCGTTCTCTGCGAAATTCGCGCTGGTTAAGCCGAAGTCCAGCGATGTTAAAGCCCTGTTGGGTCACCGTAGTCGTAGCGCAGCAGAGCTGCGCGTGCAGGCGCAGTAAGGAATTCAGATGAGCCAGAACGTATACCAGTTTATCGACCTGCAGCGTGTTGATCCGCCAAAGAAACCGCTGAAGATCCGCAAAATTGAATTTGTTGAAATCTACGAGCCGTTTTCAGAAGGCCAGGCCAAGGCACAGGCAGACCGCTGCCTGTCCTGCGGTAACCCTTACTGCGAATGGAAATGTCCGGTACACAACTACATCCCGAACTGGCTGAAGCTGGCCAACGAAGGGCGTATTTTTGAAGCCGCCGAGCTGTCTCACCAGACCAACACCCTGCCGGAAGTGTGCGGCCGCGTGTGCCCTCAGGACCGTCTGTGCGAAGGTTCCTGTACGCTGAACGACGAGTTCGGCGCGGTGACCATCGGCAACATCGAGCGCTATATTAACGATAAAGCGTTCGAGATGGGCTGGCGTCCGGATATGACCGGCGTGAAGCAAACCGACAAGCGCGTGGCAATCATCGGCGCAGGCCCGGCGGGCCTGGCCTGTGCGGACGTGCTGACCCGCAACGGCGTGAAGGCGGTGGTCTTTGACCGCCATCCGGAAATCGGCGGCCTGCTGACCTTCGGTATCCCTGCCTTCAAGCTGGAAAAAGAGGTCATGACCCGTCGCCGTGAAATCTTCACCGGCATGGGCATTGAGTTCAAACTGAACGTGGAAGTGGGCCGCGACGTGCAGCTCGACGACCTGCTGAAGGATTACGACGCCGTGTTCCTCGGCGTGGGCACCTATCAGTCCATGCGCGGCGGTCTGGAGAACGAAGATGCGCCGGGCGTGTACGACGCGCTGCCGTTCCTGATTGCCAACACCAAGCAGATCATGGGCTACGGCGAAACCGCCGATGAGCCGTTCGTCAGCATGGAAGGCAAACGCGTGGTGGTGCTGGGCGGCGGTGATACCGCGATGGACTGCGTGCGTACCTCCATTCGTCAGAATGCGGCACACGTGATCTGCGCCTATCGTCGTGACGAAGAGAACATGCCGGGCTCTAAACGCGAAGTGAAAAACGCGCGTGAAGAGGGCGTGGAGTTCCAGTTCAACATCCAGCCTCTGGGTATTGAAGTGAATGCCAACGGTAAAGTGAGCGGAGTGAAGATGGCGCGCACTGAGATGGGCGCACCGGATGCGAAAGGCCGTCGTCGCGCCGAGATCGTAGCCGGTTCGGAGCACGTGATCCCGGCCGATGCCGTAGTGATGGCGTTCGGTTTCCGTCCTCACAGCATGGAATGGCTGGCGAAGCACAGCGTCGAGCTGGATTCGCAGGGCCGCGTGATTGCGCCAGAAGGCAGCGACAACGCATTCCAGACCAGCAACCCGAAAATCTTCGCCGGTGGTGATATCGTTCGCGGTTCTGACCTGGTGGTAACGGCGATTGCCGAAGGCCGTAAAGCGGCTGACGGGATCCTGAACTACCTGGAAGTGTAAAAAAAAACAGGCCCGATTGGGCCTGTTTTTATTTCACGACGCGAAGAGCCGGACGACCACCGCGCGGAGGCGGATCGTCATCAGGGTCATTGTCGTCGTGATGATCGGGTTTATCACCATCGATAAGTGACATCACCGTGTCGCTTTC
This sequence comes from Enterobacter sp. CGMCC 5087, assembly GCF_003144775.1. Lineage (NCBI taxonomy): Bacteria > Pseudomonadati > Pseudomonadota > Gammaproteobacteria > Enterobacterales > Enterobacteriaceae > Enterobacter > Enterobacter sp. CGMCC 5087. The sequence continues at coordinate 22,505 of NZ_QFXN01000282.1, forward strand.
GCGCTCATCGGATGCGTTGTCATCATTCAGGCTGGCAACATCTTCATCATACGCCGCTTCCGGCTCGAACATGGTACCCGCACCGTTTTCACGCGCGTAGATAGCCAGCACAGCTGCCAGAGGTACGGAAACCTGACGCGGCACGCCGCCGAAACGCGCGTTGAAGCGCACTTCATCGTTTGCCAGCTCCAGGTTACCCACCGCACGCGGCGCAATGTTCAGTACGATCTGCCCGTCACGCGCGTATTCCATTGGAACCAGCACGCCCGGCAACGTCACATCCACAACCAGGTGCGGCGTGAGCTGGTTATCCAGCAGCCATTCATAGAAGGCGCGCAGCAGATAAGGACGGCGTGGGGTAAGTTGTGACATTTCCACAGTCATTAGCCTCGGCCGAGACGCATTTCACGTTCCGGTTCAGTTAAAGATGCCAGGAAAGAGTCGCGTTCAAATACGCGAGTCATATAGCCCTTCAGCTCTTTCGCGCCAGGGCCGCTGAACTCTACGCCCAGGGTCGGCAGACGCCACAGCAGCGGTGCCAGGTAGCAATCCACCAGGCTGAACTCATCGCTCAGGAAGAATGGTTTCTGACCAAACACAGGGGCGATTGCCAGCAGCTCTTCACGCAGTTGCTTACGTGCAGCGTCAGCTTCAGAAGCGGAACCGCTGGTAATCACGTTCATCAGCGAGTACCAGTCTTTTTCGATACGCTGCATGTACAGGCGGCTTTCACCACGCGCGACAGGGTAAACAGGCATCAGTGGCGGATGCGGGAAACGTTCATCCAGATATTCCATAATGATACGGGATTCCCACAGGGTCAGCTCGCGATCCACCAGCGTCGGTACGCTTTGGCTCGGGTTGAGATCGATCAGATCCTGAGGCGGGTTATCCTTTTCCACATGCTCGATCTCAAAACTGACACCCTTCTCGGCCAGCACGATACGAACCTGATGGCTATAAATGTCAGTAGGACCAGAAAACAGCGTCATTACCGAACGTTTGTTGGCAGCGACAGCCATGAAAACCTCCAGGTATATTCAGAATTTTTACTGCTACCAGCCCAACAGGGGCTAGCCAGATGTTGTATCGCCCATCCCAGAGAAAACACATTGTTCAAGAAACGAACAAAAATCGAGTATTCACCGATATTTGGGCAGAAAATTGGATGATAGTTTACCAGATTTTGATGGCTTTGTGGTGAGGGGATTCTGGAAATGTGGAAAAAGAGAAGATATATGCATGGATATTGTGGATAACCTGCGCATTATCCATAAAAAAACCCGCCGAAGCGGGTTTTTCGCCAATCGTTCTGCGTAAGCAGAATGGATTAACGTTTGGAGAACTGTGGACGACGACGTGCTTTACGCAGACCCACTTTCTTACGTTCAACCTGACGAGCGTCACGAGTAACGAAGCCAGCTTTACGCAGTTCAGAACGCAGGGATTCGTCGTACTCCATCAGAGCGCGGGTGATACCGTGACGGATCGCACCAGCCTGACCGGAGATACCACCACCTTTAACGGTGATGTACAGATCCAGTTTTTCTACCATGTCAACCAGTTCCAGCGGCTGGCGAACTACCATGCGGGCAGTTTCGCGACCGAAGTATTGTTCCAGAGAACGCTGGTTGATTACGATTTTACCACTGCCCGGTTTGATGAAAACGCGAGCTGCGGAACTTTTGCGGCGACCAGTGCCGTAGTATTGATTTTCAGCCATTGCCTATAATCCCGATTAGATGTCAAGAACTTGCGGTTGCTGTGCCGCGTGGTTGTGCTCGTTGCCTGCGTAAACTTTCAGTTTACGGAACATAGCACGACCCAGCGGGCCTTTTGGCAGCATGCCTTTAACCGCGATTTCAATCACACGCTCAGGACGGCGGGCAATCATCTCTTCAAAGGTCGCTTCTTTGATACCACCGATGTGGCCAGTGTGGTGATAGTACACTTTGTCAGTACGCTTGTTGCCGGTTACAGCAACTTTATCAGCGTTCAGAACGATGATGTAATCACCGGTATCAACGTGCGGAGTGTATTCCGCTTTATGCTTACCGCGCAGGCGACGAGCCAGTTCAGTAGCCAGACGGCCCAGAGTTTTACCGGTCGCGTCAACAACATACCAGTCGCGCTGTACGGTTTCTGGTTTAGCTGTAAAAGTTTTCATTAAAAGCTTACCCAAATAATAAGTTACACGTTGGTGAACACCCAAACGTTTAGTCAGTTGAGGTTCACACGACAAAGTCCGGCAAACCTACCCCTTCGAATAGCACATGCCGACACATAGAAAGTTTCGGGAAAAAAACCTTCTCGTAACGTGGGGTCGCAAGATTATAGAGAAGTTGAGGTCAAAGATCGACCCTTAAATGTGATTTGGAATGGGTTTTTCGGGGGTGAGTGATGTGCGGTCTGGAGCCCTCACCCCCAGCCCCTCTCCCAGGGAGAGGGTGGCATTTATGGCATATGCTCCAGCTTCAGGTATTCCTCACTCTGCATCTCCTGCAGACGCGACAGGCAGCGCTGGAACTCAAATTTCAGCCGCTCTCCCTGGTAAATCTCATATAAAGGTACCTCGGCGCTGACCACCAGCTTGACGTGGCGCTCATAAAACTCGTCCACCAGCGCAATGAAGCGCCGTGCTTCGCTCTCCATCAGCCGCGTCATCACCGGCACGTCCAGCACCATCACGGTGTGGAAAAGACGCGAAAGCGCAATGTAGTCATGCTGGCTGCGGGCATCCACGCAGAGCGTCGTAAAGGAGACCGCCAGCGTTTGGTTTTCGACGCCGAGCGTGGGCAGCGGTCGATGGTTAATCTCGAGTTCCGGGGCGTGCTCGCGTTTTTCTCCCGCCAGCGCCAGCCAGAGTGTATCCATCTCGCGGGTGGTCTCTGCATTTAACGGCGAGAGCCACAGGTGCGCCTGGGTCAGCGTGCGCAGACGATAATCGACACCGGCATCGACGTTCATGATATCGCAGTGCTGCTTGATGGCATCGATGGCGGGCAGGAAGCGTGCCCGCTGCAGGCCGTTACGATAAAGCTCATCCGGCGGGATATTCGACGTGGCCACCAGCGTGATCCCGCGGGCAAATAGCGCTTTCATCAGGCCGCCTAGCAGCATTGCATCGGTGATGTCAGACACAAAAAACTCGTCGAAGCAGAGCACGTCCGTTTCAGCTTTGAACCTGTCGGCCACAATCTCCAGCGGATCGCTCTTGCCCTGCAGTGCGGTCAGTTCTTCATGCACCCGCAGCATAAAACGATGGAAGTGCAGACGCTGCTTACGTGCGCCAGGCAGGCTCATATAAAACAGGTCCATCAGCCAGGTTTTTCCGCGACCGACCCCGCCCCACATATATAAACCGCGCACCGGCGCGTGAGCCTGTTGCGTTTTTTTACCGAGCAACCGCCCAAACGCCGCCTTTAGCCCACCGTTCTGTTCAACGTCAGCGGGTTTTTCCGTGAGCTCCTGATAAATCATCTCCAGACGGTTTACCGCCTCACGTTGAACGTCATCAGGCTGATGAGTGCCCTCGTTAAGGGCCAGTTGATATCGCGATGCAGGGGACAGGTTTTGCATAATCTTATTGTTATTCCTTCAATTAACGCTCACCAGCAGACGTGACTGATGAAAAAAAGGCCGTTCTACACTACGCGATGATACGTCAGGATTCCACTTCTGCAGAAATAGCGGTTATAGTGGCATTATCAGGCACAGGCAGGAGCCGAGCCAACACCCTACGGAACAACAAGACAACGGGAGAAGTTCATGACCTGGGAATATGCGCTAATCGGTTTAGTCGTCGGCATCGTCATCGGTGCTGTGGCCATGCGTTTCGGTAATCGCAAATTGCGTCAGCAGCAGTCACTGCAGTACGAACTGGAAAAGAACAAAGCCGAGCTGGAAGAGTATCGTGAAGAGCTGGTCAGCCATTTTGCCCGTAGCGCCGAGCTGCTGGACAACATGGCAACCGACTATCGTCAGCTGTATCAACATATGGCAAAAAGCTCCAGCAGCCTGCTGCCGGAAATGACCGCGGAAACCAACCCGTTTCGCAACCGTCTGGCTGACTCTGAAGCCGGTAACGATCAGGCGCCCGTTCAGATGCCTCGCGACTATTCCGATGTCGCGTCCGGCCTGCTGCGCGGCGGTGTAAAACGCGATTAATCGCACAACCTGAATTTATTTTACGGGCGCAGCGATTGCGCCCGTCCTTTCCTGATGACCCCAGCTATCATTTAGTTAAACACCTCATTGTTCAGCGGTTTAAAATTCAATAACATCAACGTGTTTTTAGGGCCGTTTTTCCTTTATTCCAGGTTACGAGAGTCAACATCGATGAAGAAAAAAAACCAGCTGTTGAGCGCTATCGCGTTAAGTGTCGGGTTATCTCTCTCGGCGTCCGTCCCTGTATTTGCCGCTATTCCTTCCCAGGTGCCTGGCCAGGCGGCCATTCCAAGCCTCGCGCCAATGCTGGAAAAAGTGTTGCCTGCGGTCGTCAGCGTTCAGGTTGAGGGCACCGCAGTACAAAGCCAACGCGTCCCTGAAGAACTGAAAAAATATTTTGGCGATGAGTCTCCCGACCAGCAGGCTCAGCCTTTTGAAGGCCTGGGCTCTGGCGTCATTATTGATGCGGCAAAAGGCTATATCCTGACCAACAATCACGTCATCAGCCAGGCCGATAAGATCAGCGTCCAGCTGAACGATGGCCGTGAATTTGATGCCAAACTGATCGGCGGCGATGACCAGAGCGACATCGCGCTGCTGCAGGTACAAAACCCAAGCAACCTGACCCAGATTGCCATAGCGGATTCCGACAAACTGCGCGTCGGCGATTTTGCCGTCGCTGTAGGCAACCCCTTTGGTTTAGGGCAGACCGCTACTTCCGGGATCGTCTCGGCGCTGGGACGCAGCGGCCTCAACCTGGAAGGGCTGGAAAACTTCATCCAGACCGATGCATCAATCAACCGTGGTAACTCCGGCGGAGCATTGCTTAACCTTAACGGCGAGCTGATTGGGATTAACACGGCTATTCTGGCCCCGGGCGGTGGCAGCATCGGGATCGGTTTTGCTATCCCCAGCAATATGGCCAAAACCCTGGCGCAGCAGCTGATCCAGTTCGGTGAAATCAAACGCGGGCTGCTGGGTATTAAAGGTATGGAGATGAGCGCGGATATCGCAAAAGCGTTCAATATCAACGTACAGCGCGGGGCGTTTGTCAGTGAAGTGCTGCCAAACTCCGGCTCGGCAAAAGCGGGCGTGAAATCAGGGGATGTGATCGTCAGCCTGAACGACAAACCGTTGAACAGCTTTGCAGAACTGCGTTCACGGATTGCCACGACGGAACCTGGCGCCAAAGTGAAGCTGGGCCTGATACGTGACGGTAAGCCGCTTGACGTTGAGGTGACGCTGGATAAGAGCACCTCATCCTCGGCCAGTGCGGAGCTTATCGCCCCGGCGCTACAGGGGGCTACGTTAAGCGACGGGCAGCTGAAGGACGGCACGAAAGGCATTAGCATCGATACCGTTGAGAAGAGCAGCCCTGCCGCACAGGCCGGATTGCATCAGGATGACGTGATTATCGGTGTCAACCGCAACCGCGTGCAGTCTATTGCCGAACTGCGCAAGGTGCTGGAAAGCAAACCGGCGGTTATTGCCCTGCAGGTCATGCGTGGCAATGAGTCCATCTATATTCTGTTGCGCTAAGCATTTGCGACCCGGACATCACCGCTGCGTGTGATGTCCGGATAACTCATGTTATGCTGCAAATCGTTCCTTTTTTAACGACACGCGCATCATGCTTTTAAAGCTCTTACGTTCTACTGTCATCGGTTTGATTGTCGCTGGCCTGCTGCTGCTGGCGCTGCCGTCTTTACGTCAGTTCAATAAACTGTCGGCTCCCCAGTTCGATAGCACGGATGAAACGCCGGCCACCTATAACCAGGCCGTCCGCCGTGCCGCACCTGCCGTGGTTAACGTCTATAACCGAGGCCTGAATACCTCAGCCCATAACCAGCTGGAGATCCGCACCCTCGGCTCCGGCGTGATCATGGACGAGCGCGGCTACATTATTACCAACAAGCACGTGATTAACGATGCCGACCAGATCATCGTCGCTCTGCAGGATGGCCGCGTGTTTGAGGCGTTACTCGTTGGTTCTGACAGCCTGACCGACCTGGCCGTGCTGAAAATTAATGCCACGGGCGGTTTGCCGGTCATCCCGATCAACCGTAAACGTACCCCGCATATTGGTGACGTCGTACTGGCTATCGGTAACCCTTACAACCTGGGCCAGACCATCACCCAGGGGATAATTAGCGCGACCGGTCGTATCGGTCTGAACCCCTCCGGGCGGCAGAACTTCCTGCAAACCGATGCCTCCATCAACCACGGTAACTCCGGCGGGGCGCTGGTGAACTCGCTGGGCGAGCTGATGGGTATCAATACCCTCTCGTTCGATAAAAGTAACGACGGTGAGACGCCGGAAGGGATCGGCTTTGCCATTCCGTTCCAGCTGGCGACCAAAATTATGGATAAACTGATCCGCGACGGACGCGTGATCCGCGGCTATATCGGTATCGGCGGGCGCGAAATTGCACCGATGCATACCCAGGGCGGCGGTATCGATCAGATTCAGGGCATCGTGGTTAACGAGGTGGCACCGGGTGGTCCGGCGGCTAACGCGGGGATTCAGGTAAACGATGTGATTGTTTCGGTCAACGGCACGCCAGCGGTCTCTGCGCTGGAGACGATGGATCAGGTGGCAGAAATTCGCCCGGGTTCTATCATCCCTGTTGAGGTCATGCGCAACGATAAGAAACTGACGCTGCACGTGACGATTCAGGAATACCCGGCCACTAACTGACAGGCATAAAAAAACGGAGCGATAAGCTCCGTTTTTTTTACCGGGAGACGGTTCGTTTTACTTGTTAACGAACTCTTCGCCCAGGGTGATATCTTTCTTCAGCGTATCCAGCATGCCTTCCATCGCGTGTTGTTCAAACGCGCTCAGCGTACCAATGGATTTACGCTCTTCGATACCGTTTTTACCCAGCAGCAGCGGTTGGGAGAAGAAGCGAGCGTGTTCGCCATCGCCTTCAACGTAAGCGCATTCAACAACGCCTTTCTCGCCCTGCAGAGCGCGAACCAGTGACAGACCAAAACGCGCAGCCGCCTGGCCCATAGACAGGGTTGCAGAACCGCCACCCGCCTTCGCTTCCACCACTTCGGTGCCCGCGTTCTGGATACGTTTAGTCAGGTCAGCCACTTCCTGCTCGGTGAAGCTCACGCCTGGGATCTGCGACAGCAGAGGCAGGATGGTGACGCCAGAGTGACCGCCAATTACCGGTACTTCCACTTCTGTTGGCTGCTTGCCTTTCAGCTCAGCAACAAAGGTGTTGGAACGGATGATATCCAGCGTGGTTACGCCGAACAGTTTGTTTTTGTCGTAAACACCCGCTTTCTTCAGCACTTCTGCCGCGATAGCCACGGTGGTGTTCACCGGGTTAGTGATGATGCCGATGCATGCTTTCGGGCAGATTTCTGCAATCTGCTGCACCAGGTTTTTCACGATGCCCGCGTTGACGTTGAACAGGTCTGAACGATCCATGCCTGGCTTACGCGCCACGCCTGCAGAAATCAGCACCACGTCGGCACCCTGCAGCGCAGGACGTGCATCTTCACCGGAGAAGCCTTTGATTTTTACAGCAGTCGGGATGTGGCTCAGGTCAACCGCCACACCTGGGGTTACCGGAGCAATATCGTACAGGGAGAGTTCTGAGCCTGAAGGCAGTTGGGTTTTCAGTAGTAGGGCAAGCGCCTGGCCGATACCACCAGCAGCGCCGAGGACTGCGACTTTCATCCTAAACTCCTTATTATGGTTAACTTAAGTATCTGTAAATCCGTTGCGGCGACCATAATTCAGCAAGTAAATAATTACAATTTTCGTAGCTAAAGAATTTGAGGTCACGCGACTTTATCTCTCACCAGAAGACTATCTGACGACAGAGGGCAACGCATTAAGAGGTGGTTACAATACACCCTGCCCCGCCACCAAAACAACATCATTTTGATAACATTTAATTTACTTTTAAGCTTATTTGCGCGGCGTGACCCAGGCATGTTTTCTGATAACGAAATCTGATAAAATCACTCCCTTTCATAACATTATTTCAGCCTGGCGCTGAGTAGATAATTTGCATAAAAATTCATCCACATGCATAATAATGTTGTTTCTATCGTCATATTCCGGGTGACTTATGCGAAGCTCGTCTAAGCAAGAAGAATTAGTAAAGGCCTTTAAGGCGCTACTCAAAGAAGAGAAATTCAGTTCTCAGGGAGAAATTGTTCAGGCGCTGCAGGAACAAGGCTTCGATAACATCAACCAGTCGAAAGTCTCCCGCATGTTAACGAAATTTGGCGCGGTGCGTACGCGTAACGCCAAGATGGAGATGGTCTATTGCCTGCCGGCAGAACTTGGCGTGCCGACCACCTCCAGCCCGCTCAAAAACCTGGTTCTGGATATCGATCATAACGACGCCGTCGTGGTGATCCACACAAGCCCTGGTGCAGCACAGCTGATTGCCCGCATGCTGGACTCGTTGGGTAAAACGGAAGGTATCCTCGGGACTATCGCCGGTGATGACACCATCTTTACCACACCGGCTAGCGGTTTCTCCGTGAAAGATCTCCACGAAGCCATTCTGGTACTGTTCGAACAGGAACTCTAATCCCCTCTCCCCGTAGCGCCGCTGCGGGGATCGTTCTGCTTCCGCTGCGTTTCTCCCTCGTTTCCACTGCCCTTTACTTTGACAAATAGTGCTTTTTACCACCTATTAAGATTCATCTGGTGAATGCTAAATCAAAAAATCGCACAAAAAATCAAAAGCTGATATCCATATGATTTTATTAGATATAACCAACAAAAACGAACAAAAAACGCCCAATATTATGCAATTTGGTTATAAAAAAAAGACTGGTTAACACATAATAACAAGAGAAATCATTAGCCTGGTATTAATTTTTGCCGTTATTAGTGTATACTTGATTTTGTGATGAGGGTCACGAAACAAGACCCCACTAAAAAATTCGACGAGGTAAAAATCATGAAAATCAAATCAACTGTAGCGGCGCTCAGCGTCCTGTCCGTCCTGTCATTCGGTGCTTTCGCAGCAGACTCTATCAATGCTGACCAGGCGCAATCCCGTCAGGCCATCGGTACGGTTTCTGTCGGCGCGGTCGGCACATCGCCAATGGACATGCATGAGATGCTGAACAAAAAAGCGGAAGAACAGGGTGCGTCATCCTATCGCATCATCGAAGCGCGTTCTGGTGACCAATGGCACGCCACCGCTGAGCTGTACAAATAAGTTTTAGTAATAACTGAAGACGAAAATCTCCACTCAACGGCACCAGGCATAAAAATAGCTGTTCAACCCTTCTCGCCGTTGAGTAAAAAACCCTATTCAGGAGTAAAGACTATGAAAACCAAATTGATCATCGCAACCCTCGGTCTGGCATCCGTTCTCTCTTTCGGCGCAAGCGCAGCCGTACAGCAGGTAAATGCCGACCAGGCACAAAATCTACAGCGTATGGGCAGCATCTCCGTAACGTCTGTCACCGGTTCACCTATGGATATTCGTCACGAACTTGCCGCCAAAGCTGAAAAAGCAGGCGCCAGCAGCTATCGCGTCACCGAACTGAATCAGGGTGACCACTGGCATGCAACGGCAGAGCTGTATAAATAAACCCTCGTCGTATCTCATCATACGACTTGCCCCTGGCCTCATGGTCAGGGGCTTTTTTCATTCAATGCCGCGCGTTAAAGCGCAGCTGCCCTTCAAGCTCTTCTTCCGCTTCATCGAACAGCAATATCAGCGCGCCAAAACGTCTTCGCAGCTTATCAGGCAAATGGATGAACTCAATTTCCAGCGGTAGCGGCAACTGACTGCCGGTGACCACGTCCCACAGCGTATCCAGATTCGTCACGCTTTCTCGTTCAAGATCAAACGCCCGGATAAATTCACGGTAGAAGTCTTCCTGACTGTCGATCTCGTCAAAATCAAACGTATAGGTTTTCATTGCCAGCCACCCAGTCCAGGCGAGCGGCAGATGCCGCCCTGTCTATTATAATCCCCCAATATGCAGGGTTTTAACTTCCAGATACTCTTCCAGCCCCAGCACGGAGCCCTCTCGTCCAAGGCCTGACTCTTTTACGCCGCCAAAGGGCCCAAGCTCCGTGGAGACAGCGCACTCGTTGATGCCGATCATCCCGCTCTCGATGGCCTGTGAAACGCGGAAGACCCGAGAAAGATTCTGGGTGTAGAAGTAAGCCGCCAGTCCATAGGGGGTGTTGTTGGCGCGCTGGATAACTTCATCTTCCGAGGTGAAACGGAAGCACGCCGCCACCGGGCCAAACGTCTCTTCTTCTGCGAGCTTCATGCCTTCATGGCAGTCGCCCAATACGGTTGGCATCCAGAAATTCCCGCCAAGTGGATGAGGCTTACCTCCTGCCAGTACGGTTGCGCCCCGGGCAACGGCGTCGTCGACATGCTCACGCACCTTGTTGACCGCAGAAGGTTCAATCAGCGGCCCGACCATGACCCCCTCCTCAAGACCATTACCCACCTTCAGCGCATTCACCGCATCGGCGAGTTTATTCACAAATTTGTCGTAGACGGTTTCCTGAATATAAAAACGGTTCACGCTGACGCAGACCTGCCCGGCATTGCGGAACTTGTTGGCGATCGCACCCTTAACCGCGGCGTCGATATCCGCATCCTCAAAAACGATATACGGGGCATTTCCCCCCAGCTCCATCGAGACTTTTTTCATGGTTTCTGCGGCGTTACGCACCAGCGTTTTGCCGACGGAGGTTGAGCCGGTAAAGGAGATTTTACGTACGTCGCGGCTTGCCATAATCGCATCGCTGATTTCATGCGTATTCCCGGCTACGGCGTTGAGAACACCGTCGGGCACTCCGGCCTGTTTCGCCAGCGTAAGCAGCGCAAAGGCGCTGAGCGGCGTGTTATTGGCCGGTTTAATGACCCCGGTGCATCCTGCTGCCAGCGCCGGGCCTAACTTGCGGGTGAGCATGGCCATCGGGAAGTTCCACGGCGTAATCGCCGCGACCACACCAATGGGTTCACGGGTCGCCAGAATGCGTGAGCCGGGTTTTATCGGCGGAATAATTTCACCGTTCGCGCGTTTGGCCTCTTCGGCAAACCACTGGATAAAGCTGGCGGCGTACTCGACTTCTCCCTCCGCTTCTTTCAGGGGTTTGCCCTGTTCGGTGGTCATCAACCGCCCGAGCCAGCTTTTATTCTCAATAATCAGTTCGTACCAGCGGTAGAGAATCGCCGAGCGTTCTTTCGCGGTTTTGGCACGCCATGCCGGGAAGGCCTGGGTAGCCGCTGCAATAGCGTCTTCGGTCTGTGCTTTACCCGCTTTTGCGACTTTAGCAATGACCTCGCCGGTCGCGGGATTCAGCACATCAAAGGTTGTATCCAGCGTTTTCCAGATTCCGTTGACCAGATAACCGGTCTGAAAAAGGATGTGGTCCTGAAGCGCCTGGGTCGTCATGTGTTCTCCCTTTCTGAAATGTAAGAACGTGCTGGAATAAGTATAGCCACAAAAAAACCGACACTTTTGGCGTCGGTTTTTTACTTCAGTCAGTTATCCGTGAGGGCATTCTGGTAGCGATGCAGCATAAACACCAGCCGTCCTACCGGCTCGGTCACCTGAGGCGGCGCCTCCCAGTGCTTGAGTTTTTCCTGATAGGTATCGAGCTCTTCAAGCAGCTGCGTAAAGTAGCGGCGCCGTTTGTCATCGCTGCTGGCAGAAAGCACGTGATCGGCGGTACGACGCAGCTGTCGGTGGTATGCCGACAGATCGTCGTTGATCGGCACGGGCGCGTTACGCAAACGCTGGTGCGCAATGATCATGGTTAACGCCAGGCGGAACTTCGCGATATCGCCCGGGAACTTGTTCAGCAGCAAAAACAGCTGCTGGTACAGCGCGGGGAGGTGGTTCTCTTTACGGCGCGCGGTATTGGTTGTCAAAGATGACACGGCAGCCGACACGAACTGGTTCAGCAGCACGCGGCCCGTTCTTGCCTGCGAGTTATCCCGCACCAGCAGTATCACCATCATGGCCAGGAAGCAGCCCACCAGCTGGCCTAACGCGCTGTCGAGGAACTGGCTGAAATGGAAGGTCATCGGGTTATCGAGCACGATGATGTTAATCGTACTCGCCAGCGCCCCCAGCGATCCCAGACGCCGCTTTTGCACTTCAATGCCTATAAAGAACGCCATTACCGCCAGGCTAATACAGAGCAGCAGCATGCTCTGTTGCGTCGAGGGGATGATGACCAGGAAATAGAGCGCGCCTATCGGCAACGCGGCAATCGTGCCGTAAAGGAAATCAATGGCGACCATACGCGGATTAGGCAGACGCATCGCCAGTGCGGTCACAACGGCAATCATCACCATCGCGCCGCTGCCGGACGTCCAGCCCGTCCACAGCCAGAACAGCGTGCCGAGCATGCAGGCAAGCGTCGTACGCCAGAAATTGACCATGGCGTGATGGCGCTCGGCGGATTCCGCCTTGATCACCACTTCCCCCTGCAGCACCTCTTCTTCCGCCGCGCTGATTTTGGTGTTACCAATCACGCCGCGCTTCAGCAGCAGATAGCGCGTCGCGGCGCCGACCCAGGTGTAGATGGTCACCGGCGTGTCCCGCTCCCCGGTCCAGGCAATCACCCGGCGCATGCGCTTAAGCTGCTTATGCACGTCCTGTACGGTTTCCACCGGCTCGGCAAACAGTTCGCGGAACGTATCGGTGACCGCTTCCGGCCGGGTGTTCTGAATCAGATAGGTTTCACAGGCCTGGGTAATCAGCGTCAGAGAGACGGTGTTGAGGGCTTTAAGACGTCGATTCGCGCGGGCCCAGCGCGAGGACTCCATGTTAAGGTTGCTGCGCATACCTTCCAGCGCCTGCGTACGGCGTACCAGCCCGCTCCAGGCTTTATCCACCTCTTCGCTGTCGCCGTGCTTAATGCACAGCTGCATCAGCTGATACTGGGCAACAATCAGCGCGTCGAGCTCACGGTCGACCTCCTGCTTGATGGAGCGCGGGGAGAAAAGCAGATCAGCGACGATCGCGCTGACAATACCAATCACAATTTCGCTGCAGCGCTCCACCGCAAACTGCGGGGCCAGCAGCGGTTCGCTTTGGATAGTGATGATAATAATCAGCGCGGTATAGCCCGCCAGCCCCCAGGCGTAGGAGTTCTCCACTTTCACCAGAGACGAGATCCAGGTGCAGAAACCCGCCCAGATGCAGCAGACCATCAGCATCAGCAGCGGGGTGCGGATCATGAGAATAATAATGGTCAGCGCCGCGAAACAGCCGATAAACGTCCCGATAATACGCAGCATCCCGCGATAGCGGATCGCGCCTGAATAGGGTTCCCCACCCGCGGCAAAGGCCGGGCCCGCCGCGACAATCGCGGCCGTCAGCACTGCCCAGCGAGGGGTTTCAAGCTGGAAGTGAAAGCCAACAAACAGCGCCAGCACGATGGCGCACGCCAGCTTCACGGCGAAGCGAATGTGCTGGCTGGCGATGGAAAAGATACCCATGGCGATTAACCAAACTCGCGCAGGCGGTGGGCAATTTTACGGAAGAACGAGTCCTGGCTGGCATCCCGGTCCTTTTCACCGGTGATCACCACCGTCGCCGTGGTACCCGCAGGCCACAGATTTCCCTGCTGTTCATCCAGATGAATACGTACCGGCACGCGCTGGGCCAGACGCACCCACTCCAGGTTGGAATCGACCGTCGCCATCCCTTTGGCATCGTTAGAGCTGCTGGAGTTAGTCACCCCTGCGGCAACGCTGTCGACGGTGCCTTTAAAGACGCGGTTGCTGCCGAGCGGCGTGATTTCAGCCCGGTAACCTGGGCGCACGCCTTCCAGCTTGGTTTCTTCCATGTAGGCGAGAACGTAGAAGGAGTTCTGTTTAACCAGCGCCACGGCGGTAGAGCCACGGGTAATGAATTCCCCGGCATAGACGTTGAGGTTGGTCACCCAGCCATCGGACGGCGCGCGGATCACGGTGCGCTCGAGATCGAGTTTCGCCAGATCGCGCGTTGCCTGCGCTTTCGCCAGCTGGTGCAGCACGGTTTGCAGCACGTTATTGGACTGGTCAATCTCTTCACGGGACATTGCCTGAACGCCCAGCTGATTACGGCGGCCTGCCTCGCGGCGTTTCTCCGCAGCGAGCGCCTGATAATAGGCCACGTCCGCTTCCGCCTCTTCCAGCGCTTTCTGGTAACGAGGCTGGTCGATGGTGAACAGGACCTGATCTTTTTTCACCAGCTGGTTATCGTGGACGTTGACCGCCGTGATAAGACCGGCCACGTCAGGGGCTATTGCCACCACATCGGCGCTGAAGCGTGCATCACGCGTCCACGGTGATTCGGTGTAATAAACCCAGGCGCGGAAAATAGCGATGAAGGCGAGGATAACCAGCGCCATTGTGATGGCAGTGCGGGAGATTTTTCTTGTTAGCGTTTTCACATCAACCTCAGACAAACATGCGCGATATCAGATAAAACAGGCAGCAATACAGCGCGGTATTGAACAATGCAGGGTGCCAGACGAAATCGTAGATCCCGGTAGGGACCAGCACCTTGCGCACCAGCCAGAAGATCGCCAGTGATAAAAGAAGCTCGAAAAATATCGGTGGGAACGACAGACCGAACACCACGATAACGGGAAACAGACTCATGTTGACCTTGATAAGAGAGAGTGCAGGCTTCAGAATTTTTTAGCGCACGCCACCGCAGGAGAGCAAGAAACGCCGGGCGAGAATGGCGCAGCCGTTATGTAATTAATAATATATTAACGTAACTGTTATGCTGTTATCTATAATATGTGATCTAAATCACTTTTAAGCCAGAGTGAACAATGGAACGTTTAAAACGCATGTCGGTCTTCGCCAAAGTGGTTGAGCTGGGCTCTTTTACCGCTGCTGCACGCCAGCTTCAGATGAGCGTCTCATCCATCAGCCAGACGGTGTCCAAACTGGAAGATGAGCTTCAGGTCAAGCTGCTCAACCGCAGCACCCGCAGCATTGGGCTGACGGAAGCGGGTAAAATTTACTATCAGGGCTGCCGCCGTATGCTGCTTGAAGTGCAGGATGTTCACGAACAGCTCTATGCCTTCAACAACACCCCCATCGGCACGCTGCGCATCGGGTGTTCTTCAACTATGGCACAAAATGTTCTCGCTGCCATGACGGCGGATATGCTGAAAGAGTACCCCGGTCTTACGGTCAATCTGGTGACGGGTATCCCGGCGCCGGATCTGATTGCCGACGGGCTGGACGTGGTGATCCGCGTCGGCGCGTTGCAGGATTCCAGCCTGTTCTCGCGTAGGCTGGGCAGCATGCCGATGGTCGTCTGCGCTTCGAAGAGCTATCTGGCGCAGTACGGTGTTCCGGAGAAACCCGCCGATCTCACCAACCACTCGTGGCTGGAGTACAGCGTGCGGCCCGATAATGAATTTGAGCTGATCGCTCCGGAAGGGATCTCCACCAGGCTGCTGCCGGAAGGACGGTTTGTCACTAACGATCCGATGACCATTTCGCGCTGGCTGGTGGCCGGCGCCGGGATCGCCTACGTGCCGTTAATGTGGGTGATCAACGAGATCAACAGCGGCGTGCTGGAGATCCTCTTCCCGCGCTACCAGTCCGATCCGCGACCGGTGTACGCCCTGTATACCGAAAAAGACAAACTCCCGCTCAAGGTACAGGTGTGTATTAACTATCTGACCGAGTATTTTGTGGACGTGGCGGAGCTATTTCAGGGGATGCGGGGGAGAAGGAAAGAGTAAGCCTTTCCCCAGAAGGGCGAGGGAGAAAAGACAGCGTAGAGCAATCCCCTCTCCCCTTTGGGGAGAGGGGTAGGGTGAAGGGAAAAAAATTACGCCGTGCCGCCTACCGTCAGGTTGTCCACTTTCAGCGTCGGCTGGCCCACGCCAACCGGCAGGCTCTGACCCTCTTTACCGCAGACGCCCACGCCGTTATCCAGCTTCAGATCGTTGCCGACCATGGAGATCTGCTGCATGGCTTCAATACCGGAGCCAATCAGCGTCGCACCCTTCACCGCTTTGGTCACTTTGCCTTTCTCGATCAGATACGCTTCTGACGTGGAGAAAACAAACTTACCGGAGGTAATGTCCACCTGGCCGCCGCCAAAGTTTGGCGCAAAGATACCGTAATCAACGGATTCGATAATCTCCTGCGGCGTGGATTTGCCCGGCAGCATGTACGTGTTGGTCATGCGCGGCATCGGCAGGTGCGCGTAAGATTCACGGCGTCCGTTGCCCGTTGGCGCCACGCCCATCAGACGCGCGTTGAGTTTGTCCTGCATGTAGCCTTTCAGCACGCCGTTTTCGATCAGCACATTGTACTGCCCTGGCGTACCTTCATCGTCGATAGCCACCGAGCCGCGACGATCGCGCATGGTGCCGTCATCCACCACGGTGCACAGCTCAGAGGAGACAAGCTGCCCGATTTGACCGCTGAACACGGACGTCCCGCGACGGTTAAAGTCGCCTTCCAGCCCGTGGCCTACGGCCTCGTGCAACAGCACGCCCGGCCAGCCAGCGCCCAGCACCACCGGGAATGAGCCCGCCGGCGCCGCGACGGCATTCAGATTCACCAGCGCCATACGCACGGCTTCTTTCGCCCACACGTCGGCGCGAGCTTCACCGTCAACGTCGCCCAGGAACCAGTCATAGCCGAAACGACCGCCGCCGCCGCTTGAGCCGCGTTCGCGTTTGCCGTCGTCGTCGACCTGCACGCTGATGGAGAGACGTACCAGCGGGCGAACGTCTGCCGCCAGAGTGCCGTCCGTTGCCGCCACCAGAATCAGTTCATAGACACCGCTCAGGCTGGCTGAAACTTCCTGCACGCGTTTATCAGCAGCACGCGCCACTTTGTCCACGCGACGCAGGATATCCAGCTTCTCTTCACGGCTCATGCTCTGCAGAGGATCGATGCTGGTATAGAGCGCAGAGTGCTGCACTTCTCCCAGGGTTTTCACGCGACCATCGCCGGTATCACGCACAATGGTACGTGCGGCCTGCGCGCTCTGCTCAAGTGCAGCCAGGCTAATCTGATCGGCATAGGCAAAACCGGTTTTCTCGCCGCTAACGGCGCGGACGCCGACGCCCTGGTCGATGTTGTAAGAGCCATCTTTAATGATGCTGTCTTCTAAAACCCAGGATTCGTGATAGCTCGACTGGAAATAAAGGTCGCCGTAGTCGAGACGGCGTTCGGTCAGTTGACCAAGAATGGAGAACAGGTCCTGATGATTCAGGCCGTTCGCTGCGAGCAAATGTTCACTTACCAGGTTCAGACTCATCGTATTGCTACTCGTTCGTTGCCGCCCGTGGCGGTATAAAGATCGTATTTATTGAGAGTGAGGCAATTATCTGCCCACGTCAAATCATTGCTGTGCATCTTTGCGCGGCTGGCGCAGCACCTCGTTAATCTGCGGTTTATCTACCGGACCGGTAATGCGGTAGCGCAGAATGGAGACTTTGCTCCACAGCGGACCCAGCACTTTGCTGGCGGCAAACACCGCCGCACCGACAATCGGGTTCACCACAAAGGCCGCCGCCACGCCCACGCTCGCGGAAATTTCCGGTGCCACCACGGCTTCCATATCCAGCTCGCGTCGCACGAGGTTAACGGAGCCTTTCATGGCGATATCCGCTTCCAGGCCATCCACCAGCGTGTCGTCCGTATGCAGAACGCCGTCCTTGATCCACGCCGTGCTGCGGATGGAATCGTAGTAGAAACCTTCGCTGAAGGTATCGCTGAAATCGAAGCGCAGCTTGCGCAGCAGAGCATCAAAACTCAGCAGGCGCAGGATCTGCCCGGCGCGCCCCGTGCTCACGTCGGCAATTTCACCTTTGCCGAAGCGGGTTTTCAGAATGCCGTTCAGCGAGGCCTCATCCGGCTTCCACGGTGCGTCACGCCAGTGAAGATCGTAATCGACGTCAAATGACGAGCCGCGCAGCGGCGTGCTGATACCAAAGAAATTGGCTGCCGCATCCAGCTTGTTGCCTTTAATGTCACCCTTCAGGGACGTTCGCTGCTCGCCCGGGTTATTCACCCATTCCCCTGCGGCCGTCATGCGGCCAAAACCGGTATCAACCAGGCCACCGGAGAGCGTAAGCGTATTTGCCTGGATGGTGAAATCGCCGTCGATACGGCCATATTTCTGCCCCCACAGCCAGCACTCCGCGCAGCGCAGCTGGAGATCGGGCCAGCCGCTAAAATCGACGCGGGAGACATTACTCAGCGGCGACGTCTCTGCCGGTTTATCTTTCCCGCTCGCGGCGCTTGCCGGGTTGTAGTAGAGGTAGCGGATCGCCGCCTGCCAAGGCGCGTGATTGCGCATGGTCAGCGTGCCGTTGATCTCCCTTCCCTGGGCCTCCACCTTCGTGCCGTTAGCGCCAGGCCGCGAGACAATGCTCAGGTTGTTCCACTGCTGCCCGCCCAGCATCAGCGACGGCGTACGTACGGTAATGGCTTGCGGGAACTGGGCGGTTTCATCAACGTTT
This sequence comes from Enterobacter sp. CGMCC 5087, assembly GCF_003144775.1. Lineage (NCBI taxonomy): Bacteria > Pseudomonadati > Pseudomonadota > Gammaproteobacteria > Enterobacterales > Enterobacteriaceae > Enterobacter > Enterobacter sp. CGMCC 5087. The sequence goes on from NZ_QFXN01000282.1 coordinate 41,139, forward strand.
TGCCCAACGCCTTTCTGGAACAGCGCCAGCCACTCTGCGCCGTCCATCGGCGGGAGATTCAGCTCAATGCCAGCCTGCTCCGGCAGAGGCGGCGTGGAGCGGCTATCCGTTGTCCAGATGGCTTTGTCGAGGGTGAGCTTGCGGTTAAGTAGCCATCGGCTGTTGAAGTGGTTTGTCCCGCCCGCGCTTCCGGTCAGCGCGAAGCTGTTCAGGTTGCCATCGACGTTCAGCTTTACCGGCAGGGGCTGTCCGGCCTGTTTATCCAGCGGCGCAGGCAACTGGCTCTGAAGGTTTTTCAGATCGCCCGTGATGTCGACCTTATACTGGGCGCCCACGTGATAAGGCAGGTCAATTGCCACTTTCCCCTGCCAGGCGACTGCGCCCTGCACTGACGCCTCAATGGGCTTCGGCAGGACGTCCATGCGCGCTGGCTGCCAGTTACCGTCCAGATTGACGGCCACCTGATAAGCCTTTTCACCCTCGGTGGTCGTGAAGTCGATATTAACGGGCTGATTAAACCAGTTGGCCGTCAGCGGCTCGCTCTTAAGGTTTCCGTTGTCAAAGCTGAACTGCCCGCTGAGATTTTTCAGCGTGCTCTCAAGGGGTTTGATGAACAGACTGTTGTTCTTCAGGCGGACGTCACCTTTGGCTGTGGTCATCTCTCCGTCCAGCGGGATATCAAGATGTAAGCGAGCATTCACATCGCCATCAAGCTGAAGCTGCTGGAGCGTCGCCGCCAGCGAATCTTTCAGCGGCGTCTCCTCAAAGTACGGTCCCACCGCTTTGCCCGGACCGTTAATATCGGCATCAATCAGCAGCTTCTCTTTGGAGTAATCCGGGATGTTGGCCGTCAGGTTGCTGGCCGTCACGCCGCCCAGCGCCACGCTGTCGGACTTCATCCATAGCCCGTCATTGAGGAAGTTGAGCTCGATATCCAGGTCTTTCAGCGCAGGCCAGCCGGGCTGGAACGCAAAGGTCGCGTTATGCAGCGGCACCAGCACCTGGAACTGGCCTTCATTATGTTTGTACGGGAAAAGATGCGGATTACCGCCGTACACCAGCGTGGCATTGTCCGCCTGACCGCCCTGAATCGCGCCGCTGAGATAGTCCACCAGGGCTTTTCCCATCAGGTTTTCCGGGAAGTAACGCCAGGCCTGAGAGCCGTCATCGGTGCTGATCCCGGCCAGAATGCCCAGCCACGGCTCATCGCCTTCAGGCTGTATATAGCGGAAATCGCCGCGCGCGTGAACGGCTTTGGCTTTCACATCGATATGGCGGCCATCAAGCTGGAAGCCCTTGTCGTTACGGAGCCAGTTAAGCACCGCGCTGCCCTGTTCGATTTCCAGCGGCGCGCGGAAGACCGTCTCATAAGGCATTTTGGCGTCGTGCATATCTACCGTCAGCCTGCCGTTTTCCACGCTGCCTTCCAGCTTGCCGCTAAAGTGCTCCGCCCCCGGCAGCAGCTTCCACTGCTTCCAGGCGAGATCTTTCCACGTTGCCTGGAAGCGCGTTTTTTCCGTCGCCTGGAGCGGGATATCCAGCCCCAGAGCGTCGATCGTCCCGCTCGGCTGCGTTGCCAGCCAGATCTCGCCCAGGTCCGGAGAGAGCTTTGCCGCCATCGAGCGCAGGCCTTCAATGGCCGCCAAATCCAGGTTGCTGGCGCGGATGCGCAGCTCGTCGCTGCGTTTACTGGCCGTGCCGCCGACGTCCTGCTCCGGCATCCAGGCCAGCGTCAGCGCACCGCGCGGCCACGGCTTGCCGTCCATGGTGATGCGCGTATCCGGAATGGCAAACTGCCAGCCCTCTTTTTCCTGCGTCACGTGCGCGGTGAGGTTATCGACGGAAAGCTGATGCTGCTGCTTTTCGCCTTTCCAGCTGGCGCCCCCCTGCTTGAGCCAGATATCGCCGCTGGCAAATTCGCCTTTGGTCAGGGTCAGCCAGCCTTCAAGGCTGAAACGGGCAGTCTCCAGCTGCATATTTTGCTGGAGCCAGTCGCCCAGCCATGGCTTCACGTCCACATCGTCGGCCTGCAGCCAGACTTTGCCGTTGTTTAACAGGCCGTCATCGTCCCGCAGATCCATGCGCACCTGCATCACGCCGTGCTGGCCGTTCAGGCTTGAGAGATTGACCTGCCCCTCGGCGCGGTGACGTTCTTTACCGTTGAGCCAGGTCAGCTGAGGGATCGCCAGTTCGGCGCGCTGGCCGGAAAGGGTAATGAAGCTCACTTCACTGTCGCGCAGATCGAAGTGATCGAACTGACGGAGGAAAAGATCGCTGAAGCGGTTGGCTTCCAGGCCCTGACCGCTATCGCCGCCAGACAGCGGCGTATTGGTCAGGAACTGGAGTTGATAAAAGGTGAGATCGCGAAACTGCCAGCGCAGATGCAGCAGGCTTTGCCAGACGTCCAGCGCCAGGGTCACGCGTTTGATTTTCAGGTGGCCGCCATCTTTCAGGCTGGCGTTGATATCCCGGACATCAAGCGTCGGGCCAAAATTCTGCCAGTTAGCGCTTAGCTGGCTTACGTTCACCGGCACGCCGGTAGTGGATTCGATTTTAGCCAGCAGCTGCGGACGCCAGCTGTCCAGATGCGGTAATACGAGGCGTAGCCCGCTCACGAGCAACGCGACAATCACGACCAGCGTTGCCCCTGTAAGCAATAAAATCCCCGGCAATCGCCTCACGCATCTCTCCTTGTCAGCATTCGTCACGCAGCGTACTGCGTCTTACATCATCACGACGTCAAACTGCTCCTGGTTATAGAGCGGTTCAATTTGTACTTTTACCTGTTTGCCGACAAAGATTTCCACTTCCGCCAGCGCGTGTGACTCTTCGCCTTTCAGCGCTTCAGCCACCGCAGGGGAAGCATAGACCAGAAAACGATCGGAGTCGTAGGCATGATGAACACGGACGATTTCACGCATAATTTCGTAGCAGACGGTCTCAACCGTCTTTACCGTTCCGCGTCCATGGCAGGTTGGGCATTCATTACATAGCACATGCTCCACGCTCTCACGGGTACGCTTACGCGTCATTTCCACCAGCCCCAGCTGTGAGAAGCCGTTGATGCTGGTTTTCACGCGATCTTTACTCAGAGCCTGCTCAAGCGAGTGCAGCACGCGGCGACGATGGTCTTCATTACTCATATCGATAAAGTCGATGATGATAATGCCGCCCAGATTGCGCAGACGAAGCTGGCGCGCAATCGCCTGCGTGGCTTCGATGTTGGTGTTGAAGATGGTGTCATCAAGGTTGCGATGGCCGACAAACGCGCCGGTGTTGATATCGACGGTGGTCATCGCTTCGGTCTGATCGATGATCAGATAGCCGCCGGACTTCAGCTCGACCTTACGCTCCAGCGCGCGCTGGATCTCGTTTTCGACATCATAGAGATCGAAGATCGGCTGACGCCCTGAATAATGCTCCAGCAGGCCTGGCATCTCCGGGATGTACTCAGCGGTAAATTCCAGCAGCGCTTCATAGGTCAGGCGCGAGTCCACGCGAATGCGGTCGAGCTGCGCGTCAGCAAAGTCACGCAGAACGCGCTGAGCAAGCGCCAGTTCACCGTAGAGCTGGTAGCGGGTCTGGTTGCGTTTTTTACGCTCCATCACTTTTGTCCAGACGCGCTTCAGGTATGCCGCATCCGATGCCAGGTCTTCTTCGCTGATCCCTTCCGCAGCGGTACGGATGATAAACCCGCCCTGTTCATCGCAGTAGGCGCTGACCACTTTCTTCAGACGCTCGCGCTCGGTTTCGCTCTCAATACGTTGCGAAACGCCCACGTGCGACGCGCCGGGCATAAAGACCAGATAGCGGGAAGGTAAGGTGATGTCTGTGGTCAGACGGGCGCCTTTGGTACCGAGGGGATCTTTCACCACCTGCACCATCAGATCCTGCCCCTGACGCACCAGTTCAGAAATATCGCGCACGGCAAACTGCTTTTGCTCTTCGCCCGCGACGCACTCGGTGTGCGGCATGATATCGGAGGCATGTAAAAACGCCGCCTTATCCAGTCCAATATCTACAAAAGCCGCCTGCATACCCGGTAGTACACGACTGACACGACCTTTGTAGATATTGCCTACTATTCCGCGCCGCGCTTCACGCTCAATATGAATTTCCTGAAGAATGCCACCATCAATATAGGCCACACGGGTTTCCGATGGCGTTACGTTTACCAACAATTCAGCCGTCATAATTATCCCTTCCCTCACGCAGTGAGTTAAAATTGCTCAGCAACTCATACGTTTCCACCAGCGGTAAGCCGACTACGGCGTGATAGCTGCCATTAATCTTCCTGACAAAACAGCCACCCAGCCCCTGAATACCGTATGCACCTGCTTTATCCATCGGTTCACCGCTGGCAATATAAGCGGCGATGTCGTCGTCGGTAAGTACTCTGAACGTCACTTCGGTCACCACCAGGCAATCCAGCACGTGCTGGCGGTCAGCCAGCGCGACGGCCGTCATCACCTGATGCGTTTGTCCGGACATTTTGTGCAGCATGCGCGCCGCATGATCGGCGTTGCGCGGTTTCTCAAGCACTTCACCGTTCAGAATAACGATGGTATCTGCTCCCAGCACGGGAAGATCGTGTGGCACACTGGCCACGCCCGCCTGCGCTTTCTCGCGCGCCAGGCGAGACACGTACTGTTGAGCGCTTTCGCCCTCAGCACGTTTTTCTTCAATGCCGGTAACGATGCGTTCAAAAGAGACCCCTAGCTGCGTCAGGAGTTCCTGACGGCGCGGGGAGCCGGAAGCGAGATACAAAGACGTCATAGAAACCTTTTATTGCACAGCAAACTGCTGGCGAACCTTACGCATCAGCAGGAATAACCATGGCCAGAGCACACCGTTTACTACACTACTCCAGAACACTTCCGGTCGGAAAGAGACGTTGATCACTAAAAACTCTGCCCAGAAAACAACGATATCCGCAGCGAGCGACAATAACATCACCACCAGGGCCTGTTGCCAGAGCGCAAGGTTACGAAAGAGCTGGAATTTGAGTGCGACGAGGTACGCAATAATGCTCATGGACAAGGCGCGCACGCCAAGCGTAGAGCCGCTAATGAGATCCAGTATGGCACCCATCACGAAACCTGTGCCGACATTTACGCGATGCGGCAGGGCAAGGATCCAGTAGAGCAAAATGAGCAATACCCAGTTTGGCCGGAAAACGAGAATGTCATCCGGCCAAGGCATCACTTGCAGCAACAGTGCAATGAGAAACGAGAGCCAGATGACCCAGCGTCCCTGGCTACGATAGCTTGCCACTACTGCCCTCCCGAAGAGAGTTTAGGCGGTGGCGGCGCATCCGGCAGCGGCTGCGTTAACCCGGTTGCCGGCGCCGGAACTGGCGCAGGCGGCCCCATGGAATCCGCAGGCGGGAGAACCTGCGGCATCATCTGCATCAGGCGCTCGTTCGCCACGCGATGCACCTCTTCAGGCGTCATCGGATTAGCACCGTTACGATCGGCACCCCACAGCAGCAGCAGATAGCGCAGACGCTGCAAACCGGCGGTTGGGCGGGCCTGAATCACGGTATAGGCACGCTGGGTATCCAGCTTGACCGAAGAGACCACCGCAACCGGATAGCCTTCAGGGAAGCGTCCACCCAGGCCGGACGTGACCAGCACGTCGCCCACGCGAATATCCGTGTTAGCCGGGAGGTGTTCCAGCTGCAGATCGTCCGTACAGCCGTTACCGGCCGCAATCACGCGGATGTCGTTACGCAGGACCTGGATCGGCAGCGCATGCGTGGCATCGCAAATCAGCAGCACGCGGCTGGTCAGTTTGGCCACGGCAACAACCTGGCCCACAACGCCTTTATCGCTGATAACAGGCTGACCTTCATACACCCCATTCACGCTCCCTTTGTCGATCACAACCTGATCGCTGTAGGGGTCGTTCACGGTGGAGATCACCTGCGTGACCATTTTCTGCTCATCCTGACGCAGCGGCGAGCCGAGCAGTTCACGCAGACGCGCGTTCTCCTGCTTGTATTGCCCCAGCATCAGCAGTTCGCTATTTTTCAGCAGCAGTTCCTGACGTAATGCCCGGTTTTCAAGTTCGAGTTGGTCGCGCGAAGACAGCGTTTGAGAAACGGAGTCGAGCAGTTCACGGGGACCATTTGAAACAAAGTAGAAAGGACTGACGGCGGTATCCATGTACGTTCTGATCTGGCTGAACGTACCGAGGCGGCTATCGGCAATAATGACCCCAAGCGCAACCAGAACCGCCAGAATAAGGCGAAACTGTAGCGATGGGCCACGGCTAAAAATTGGCTTCATAGGCTATGCGTATTCTCGCGTCAGAGAGAAAGGGTAGCAAATTGCTACCCTCTCAAACTCGACTACTCTTCGCTGAACAAATCGCCGCCGTGCATGTCGATCATTTCCAGCGCCTTGCCACCACCACGGGCGACGCAAGTCAGTGGATCTTCTGCAACTACGACAGGAATACCTGTCTCTTCCATTAACAGGCGGTCGAGGTTACGCAGCAGCGCACCACCACCGGTCAGAACCATACCGCGCTCGGAGATATCGGACGCCAGCTCTGGTGGGCACTGTTCCAGCGCAACCATTACCGCGCTCACGATGCCCGTCAGTGGTTCCTGCAGAGCTTCCAGAATTTCGTTGGAGTTCAGGGTGAAACCGCGTGGAACACCTTCAGCCAGGTTACGGCCACGCACTTCGATCTCACGCACTTCATCGCCCGGATACGCAGAGCCGATTTCGTGTTTGATACGCTCTGCGGTGGCTTCACCGATCAGAGAGCCGTAGTTACGGCGCACATAATTAATGATGGCTTCATCGAAGCGGTCACCACCGATACGTACGGAAGAGGAGTACACCACGCCGTTCAGAGAGATAACGGCCACTTCAGTGGTACCACCACCGATATCCACCACCATAGAACCGGTAGCTTCGGAAACAGGCAGGCCCGCACCGATGGCCGCAGCCATTGGCTCTTCAATCAGGAACACTTCACGTGCACCTGCACCCTGGGCAGATTCACGGATTGCGCGACGCTCTACCTGGGTTGCGCCAACCGGCACACACACCAGAACACGCGGGCTTGGACGCATGAAGCTGTTGCTGTGAACCTGCTTGATGAAGTGCTGAAGCATTTTTTCAGTCACGAAGAAGTCGGCGATAACGCCGTCTTTCATTGGGCGAATGGCGGCGATGTTGCCAGGGGTACGACCCAGCATCTGCTTCGCGTCATGACCCACTGCAGCCACGCTTTTCGGCGAGCCTGCACGATCCTGACGAATGGCCACAACGGAAGGCTCATTCAATACGATGCCTTGTCCTTTTACATAAATAAGGGTATTCGCGGTACCCAGGTCAATGGACAGGTCATTGGAAAACATGCCACGAAATTTTTTCAACATACTAAGGGATAATCCTGAAAGCTGGGGCGGAAAACAAAATCCGCTTACTTTACCAACCACACGCAGCAGCGACAAGGCGCAAAAATCATCTGCAACGGTGAAAATTTGTGCAGTACGTTTCCTGATGTTACAAAATCATCCCCTGACTCCCTCAGGGCTGAGTAAACAGTAGCGTTCCCCACTGACGTTTGTAACCCGTTACAGGTCGTTCACTGGCTTTTTGCTCGACATACTCAAAGCTACAGGCGCGATATTCTACGTGAAAACAGCGTAAACGGCAGGTCAAACAGAGTATCTTTGCAAATATTTTTTCACGTTGGTGTCAAGCGGTTGAGAGGCAGCAAAAAAATCCCCCTGACCGCCCATCACGCCGCGCGCTGTTAACATCTGCCATTCGCTTCTGGAGCGCACGCCCGTGGCAAATACTTGTGTTCGCGTACCCTTGCACGCTTCTACCAGACTCTGTACCAGCAGCTGGTTTTCCGTACGCTTCTCAATATTCCTTACCAGCCCAGGATGTAGCTTTAATAACTCCACATCCAGTTCCTTGATCCAGTTGGTGCTGACCAGCGTTAAACCTGCCTGCGTCACAGCGATACGTGCACCGAGCGCATTGATCAAACGTACCACCGGACGTAACCGGCTGATGTGTTGACCTACATCGGCCTCAGCAAGTTCAAAAATAATGTGTTTACGCTGCGATTTTTCGCATTGCATTAGCGTATCACGTAGCCAGCGCTGAAAACGTGGGCGTATTAACGACTCCACGGTGACCTGTAACGCCAGGTTTTCTTCAGGCCAGAAGGATAAAAACGGAATCAGTCGGGTAATTTGCTGGCGGTCATACTCTTCAGACAGGCCAAATTGCAGCACCATCGGCAGATATTCAGCAGAGATGACCTCTTCTGTACCGTCAAAAATACGACACATCAGTTCCCGGTGATGAACGTTGCCGTTTTTCATGACCGCGGGTTTTTGATAAATACGTGGACCGCCGCGGCTGAGCATTTGCTCAATCAGCGTGCGCCAGCGCACGTTGCCGCGCCCTTTTTCCGGCAGCGAGTCATCGTAAACCGCCCATCCGTTGGCCCCCTGCAACACGGCGTTGCGGGTAGCGGCTTCCGCATGTTCCATCACCTGCTCTGTGGATTGTCCGCCACGCCAGGCGCAGATCCCCATGTGGACCATATCGTCCCTGTCGAGCATTTTGCTCTGCGGCAGCGCATCTACTGCCTTCAGCAGCTGGCTGGCGATGCTTTCGGATTCCTTCAGCGTACGATGAGGCAACAGCACGGCAAAGTCGCTGCGGTGATAGCGGGCCAGCAGCGCGCCCGGGTAGCGCATAATAAAGGTGGAGAGCAGGTTGATCAGCGTAAAGAGATTTTCTTCCGCAGCCCGCTGTCCCCAGGTATCGCGCAGGAGATCGAAATCGGGCAGGCGAATCATCATCACCACCCCGTGTGTCCCCACTTTTTCTGAATCGTCGAGCAGCGTGGCGAGCTGATTATCAAAGAAAAGACGGTTGTTAAGGCCAGTTTTATTATCCTGCGCCGCATAAGAGCGAATCAGCGTATCCATTCGGCTGCGCTGGTCGCTGGCAAACTGGATTTCCGAGAGCAGCGTATCCAGCGCGCTGCTGGCGCGTGACGGCCACTCGTGAACGGAGCCACGCACCTGCGGGCCGCGTTCACCGTTCAGGATCCGCACGGAGCGCATCTCCAGCAGCTCCTGGCCGGAGAGCTGGCGGCGCAGCCAGCGGACCGCGAGAAAGATCAGCAGGACGATAAACGCAACGGCGACGGTGAGCGGCGCGGTGGTCATCATGGAACGAAAATAGCTGGCCATCGGATCGAGATAGACCATGCGTATGGTCATCCCCGGATTTTTGAGGGAATGCACCGTCACTTCCCGATACTGGCTCACCACGCCCGCAGGCCGATAGCTCCCCGGCCGTTCATGGCTTAAAACACGATGCTTTCCCTGCTGAATGTCGATCTGAACAATGTCAACAGGTACCATCAACTCATCAAGCTCACTGGTGAGCGCCGGTAGCGGCGTCGTTAGCAGACGCGTATCAATTACCGACGCGACAGACTGTACCCGGTTGACCAGTTTGTCCTGAATGGCGTTGTAAAAGCTCAGAGAGCAGCCCAGAAGGGTGACAAAAATGGTAAGCCCCGTCAGCAAGGTGATAAAAGCTGAGAACTTCGTCGTTAATCGCATCCTTGAGATTACTCCGTGGGTTGATGGGGGTAGCGAGTAAGCGCTAACTTGCATTTCAAATGCGGCATACTACCAAATCGGGTGTATCTGGCAATTTATTGCGTTAAATCGGCACCGCGTTTCCCTGAGCGAGTATAGTCTTCAGAAATTATTTTCCAATCATATGAGTCGAGAGGACCCCTTATGCAGGCTTTGATCTTAGAACAGCAGGACGGCAAAACGCTTGCCTCAGTGCAGCCGGTAGAAGAGAGCCGCCTGCCGGAAGGCGAAGTAACCGTCGACATCGACTGGTCCAGTTTAAATTATAAAGATGCGCTGGCTATTACCGGTAAGGGTAAAATCATCCGAAATTTCCCTATGGTGCCTGGTATTGATTTCGCGGGCCGGGTTCATACCAGCGAGGATCCGCGCTTCCATCCGGGCCAGCAGGTGCTGCTCACCGGCTGGGGTGTGGGTGAAAATCACTGGGGCGGGCTGGCCACGCAGGCGCGCGTGAAGGGCGACTGGCTGGTGCAGATGCCGAAAGGCATGGATGGCCGCAAGGCGATGATCGTCGGCACGGCAGGCTTTACCGCCATGCTGTGCGTGATGGCGCTGGAAGATGCGGGTATCCGCCCTGAGTCGGGTGACATTGTCGTCACCGGCGCCAGCGGCGGCGTGGGCAGCACGGCAGTCACGCTGCTCCACAAGCTGGGCTATCAGGTCGCTGCGGTTTCCGGCCGTGAAAGCACCCATGACTATCTGCGCCAGCTCGGTGCCAGCCGCATTCTCAGCCGCGACGAATTTGCCGAAACCCGTCCGCTGGAAAAACAGGTTTGGGCAGGGGCGGTGGATACCGTCGGCGATAAGGTGCTGGCAAAAGTCCTGGCGCAGATGAACTACGGCGGATGCGTGGCAGCCTGCGGTCTGGCCGGCGGATTTGCCCTGCCAACCACCGTGATGCCATTTATTCTGCGTAACGTACGCCTGCAGGGTGTGGATTCCGTGATGACCCCTGTGGCCCGTCGTCATGAAGCCTGGGAACGGCTGGTGCGCGATCTGCCGGAATCTTTCTATACCCAGAGCGCAACGGAGATAACCCTCAGCCAGGCGCCGGAATACGCCAGTAAGATCATGGACAACCAGTTCCACGGCCGCGCTCTGGTGAAAATCGCCTAATCTTCAAATTTTCGTGACATATTCGCGCGAATCCCTCTCCTCCGTCATGCTTAGAAAAACGCATGACGGAGGATGCCATGAAAAACCGAAAACTGACGGAAGCCGACGTAACGTCTGAGTCTGTCTTTATGTTACAGCGCCGCCAGATCCTGAAAATGCTTGGCATCAGCGCCACAGCCCTGACGCTCTCTCCGGCGGCACACGCCGACCTGCTCGACTGGTTTAAAGGCAACGATCGGCCAAAGGCCCCATCCGGCGCCCCGCTCACCTTTACGAAACCAGCCGAATGGCAAAACAAGCTGACGCTCACGCCGGAAGATAAAGTTACCGGCTACAACAACTTCTACGAATTTGGTCTCGATAAGGCCGATCCTGCCGCCAACGCGGGGAGCCTCAAAACCGATCCGTGGACGCTGAAAATTGATGGCGAAGTGGCAAAACCCCTGACGCTGGACCATCACGATCTCACCACCCGTTTCCCGCTCGAAGAGCGTATCTACCGCATGCGCTGCGTGGAAGCCTGGTCGATGGTGGTGCCCTGGATCGGCTTCCCGCTGCATAAGCTGCTGGCGATGGTTGAACCCACCAGCAATGCGAAATATGTCGCTTTCCAGACGCGCTATGCGCCGGACGAGATGCCCGGGCAGAAAGATCGGTTTATCGGCGGCGGGCTTGAGTATCCGTATGTGGAGGGGCTACGTCTTGACGAAGCGATGCACCCCCTCACCCTGCTGACCGTTGGCGTTTATGGCAAAGCGCTTCCGCCGCAGAACGGCGCCCCCATCCGTTTAACCGTACCGTGGAAATATGGCTTCAAAGGGATTAAATCTATCGTCAGCATTAAGCTTACCCGCGAACGTCCGCCAACCACCTGGAATCTGGCGGCCCCGGACGAATACGGTTTCTTCGCCAACGTGAACCCGCACGTGGATCATCCGCGCTGGTCGCAGGCAACCGAGCGGTTTATTGGTTCCGGCGGTGCGCTGGACGTAAAGCGCCAGCCGACGCTGCTGTTTAACGGCTATGCGGATGAAGTGGCTTCGCTTTACCGTGGTCTCAACTTACGGGAGAACTTCTGAGTGCGTTTAACGGCAAAACAGATTACCTGGCTGAAAGTGCTACTGCACCTGGCCGGGCTGCTTCCTTTTATATGGCTGTTCTGGGCCGCCAGCCAGGGGCTCTTTAGCGCAGACCCGGCAAAGGATATCCAGCATTTTACCGGTCGGATGGCTCTGAAATTTTTGCTGGCCACCTTGCTCGTCTCGCCGCTGGCGCGCTACGCTAAACAGCCCTTATTGATACGCACCCGTCGGCTATTAGGGCTATGGTGTTTTGCCTGGGCGACGCTGCACCTCACCAGCTACGCCCTGCTGGAACTGGGAATTAACAATCTGGCGCTGCTTGGCCGCGAACTGGTGACTCGTCCTTATCTGACGCTGGGTATCGTGAGCTGGGTGGTTTTACTGGCGTTAGCGCTGACATCCACGCAATATGCGCAGCGAAAACTGGGCAGGCGCTGGCAGCTGTTGCACAACTTCGTCTATCTTGTCGCGATCCTCGCTCCGATTCATTACCTGTGGTCGGTGAAGATCCTCTCGCCGCAGCCAATCCTGTATGCACTGGCGGCCGTGGCGCTTTTAGCATGGCGTTACAAGAAGTTCCGCCAGTGGTTGCGATAGTTCGCGAAACTGTGCGTTTTCCCGCAGATTACCCGTCAACCGCAAATCTTTTTCGGATAGCGGTTGATAATCTTCCCTGATAAGACCAGTATTTAGCTGCTAAATGCTACGAAATCGTTATAATGTGCGACCTTGGTTCGCCTGACAGCGGTTTTAAGCCTCTGAAAAGGTGACATTTGCGTTTCGAAGGTATATTTTGTTTTTTACCCGAAAATCGCAGGAGATAGCGGCATAATGACTGATAAATTCCATATCTTAGTTTTGAACGGACCGAACCTGAACATGCTCGGCACCCGTGAGCCAGAGAAGTACGGCACGCTAACATTGAGTGAAATTGTTAACCGTCTGGGAACGGAAGCAGCGTCACTGAATGTGGATTTGGATCATTTTCAGTCGAATGCGGAGTACGCACTCATCGACCGTATTCATCAGGCTAAAGACAATGTGGACTATATCCTGATCAATCCGGCCGCGTTTACGCACACCAGTGTTGCTATCCGCGACGCACTGCTTGCGGTGAGTATCCCGTTTATCGAGATCCACCTGAGTAATGTGCACGCCCGAGAGCCGTTCCGTCACCATTCGTATCTGTCGGATATCGCTGCTGGCGTTATCTGTGGACTGGGCGCAGACGGCTATTCATACGCTTTACAGACAGCGGTAAAACGCTTGTCACAATCACACTAAACAAGAGTACGGAACCCACTCATGGATATTCGTAAGATTAAAAAACTGATCGAGCTGGTTGAAGAATCAGGCATCTCCGAACTGGAAATTTCTGAAGGCGAAGAGTCTGTACGCATCAGCCGTGCAGCCCCAGCCGCTAGCTTCCCGGTAATGCAGCAGGCTTATGCTGCGCCAGTGCAGCAGCCTGCGCTCTCCGCAGCCGTTGCGCCAGCAGCTGAAGCCGCACCTGCCGCTGCAGCAGAAATCAGTGGTCACATCGTACGTTCCCCAATGGTTGGTACTTTCTACCGCACCCCGAGCCCGGACGCGAAGGCGTTCATCGAAGTGGGTCAGAAAGTCAACGTAGGCGATACCCTGTGCATCGTTGAAGCGATGAAAATGATGAACCAGATCGAAGCAGACAAATCAGGTACTGTGAAAGCGATTCTGGTCGAAAGTGGTCAGCCGGTTGAATTTGACGAGCCGCTGGTCGTCATCGAGTAACGAGGCGTACATGCTGGATAAAATTGTTATCGCCAACCGTGGCGAGATCGCACTGCGTATTCTTCGTGCCTGTAAAGAACTGGGCATCAAGACCGTCGCTGTGCACTCAAGCGCGGATCGCGATTTAAAACACGTATTGCTGGCGGATGAGACGGTCTGTATTGGCCCGGCTCCGTCCGTAAAAAGCTATCTGAACATCCCGGCTATCATCAGCGCCGCTGAAATCACCGGCGCGGTGGCAATTCATCCGGGTTACGGCTTCCTCTCTGAGAACGCCAACTTTGCTGAGCAGGTTGAACGCTCTGGCTTCATCTTCATCGGCCCGAAAGCCGACACCATCCGCCTGATGGGCGACAAAGTGTCTGCAATCACCGCGATGAAAAAAGCCGGTGTTCCAACCGTACCAGGCTCTGACGGCCCTCTGACCGACGACATGGATGCTAACCGTGCTCATGCTAAACGCATTGGCTACCCGGTTATCATCAAGGCGTCCGGCGGCGGCGGCGGTCGCGGTATGCGCGTTGTGCGTAGCGATGCTGAACTGGCGCAGTCCATCTCCATGACCAAAGCAGAAGCGAAAGCCGCTTTCAGCAATGACATGGTGTACATGGAAAAATACCTGGAAAACCCACGCCACATCGAAATTCAGGTGCTGGCTGACGGTCAGGGTAACGCGATCTATCTGGCAGAACGTGACTGCTCCATGCAGCGTCGTCACCAGAAAGTGGTCGAAGAAGCGCCAGCACCGGGCATTACTCCGGAACTGCGTCGCTACATCGGCGAGCGTTGCGCCAAAGCGTGTGTCGATATCGGCTATCGCGGGGCAGGTACCTTTGAGTTCCTGTTCGAAAACGGCGAGTTCTATTTCATCGAAATGAACACCCGTATTCAGGTTGAACACCCGGTTACCGAGATGATCACCGGCGTTGACCTGATCAAAGAACAGCTGCGTATCGCTGCGGGCCAGCCGCTGTCCATCAAGCAGGAAGAAGTTGTGGTGAAAGGTCATGCGGTAGAGTGCCGTATTAACGCCGAAGACCCGAACACCTTCCTGCCAAGCCCGGGTAAAATCACGCGTTTCCACGCGCCGGGTGGCTTTGGTGTGCGCTGGGAGTCTCATATCTACGCCGGTTACACCGTACCGCCGTACTATGACTCAATGATCGGCAAGCTTATCTGCTACGGCGAAAACCGTGACGTGGCGATTGCCCGCATGAAAAACGCCCTGCAGGAACTGATCATCGACGGTATCAAAACCAACGTTGATCTGCAGATGCGTATTATGAGCGACGAGCACTTCCAGAATGGTGGAACCAACATCCACTATCTGGAGAAAAAACTCGGCCTGAACGAGAAGTAAGAGACCTGTGTTGCTAAAAGGCCGGATTATCCGGCCTTTTTTATTTCTGGGGCCTGGAAAGCCTCATCATGTACAATCCCCGCTTTCTTCATCCACAAGGGACAAAAAATGGACAAACGTTTTGTTCAGGCCCATAAAGAAGCGCGCTGGGCGCTGTGGCTGACCCTTCTCTATCTCGCAGCATGGTTAGTAACTGCTTACTTACCTGACTCCGCTATTGGCATCACCGGCCTGCCGCACTGGTTCGAAATGGCGTGTCTGCTGGTACCGCTGGTCTTCATCCTGCTGTGCTGGGCAATGGTGAAATTCATCTATCGCGATATTCCGCTGGAGGACGATGATGCAGCTTGAAGTCATTCTGCCGCTTATCGCTTACTTGTTAGTGGTGTTTGGTTTATCCGTTTACGCCATGCGTAAAAGAACGACGGGCACCTTCCTGAACGAGTATTTTCTTGGCAGCCGCTCGATGGGCGGCGTCGTGCTGGCCATGACGCTGACCGCGACCTACATCAGCGCCAGTTCGTTTATCGGCGGACCCGGTGCAGCCTATAAATACGGGTTAGGCTGGGTGCTGCTGGCGATGATCCAGCTTCCAGCCGTCTGGCTCTCGCTGGGCATACTGGGTAAAAAATTTGCCATTCTGGCGCGCCGTTATAATGCCGTGACGCTCAACGATATGCTGTTTGCCCGCTATCAGAGCCGTTTACTGGTGTGGCTGGCCAGCTTAAGCCTGCTGGTGGCCTTTATTGGCGCAATGACGGTGCAGTTTATCGGCGGGGCACGCCTGCTGGAAACGGCGGCGGGTATTCCCTACGAGACAGGCTTGATCATCTTCGGAGTCAGCATTGCGCTGTATACCGCGTTTGGCGGATTCCGCGCCAGCGTGCTGAACGATACGATGCAGGGTTTGGTGATGCTTATTGGCACCCTTGTTCTGCTGGTCGGCATTGTGCATGCCGCGGGTGGCCTGAGCCACGCCGTCGAAACGCTGGAAGCCATCGACCCGAAACTGGTCTCACCGCAGGGCGCGGATGACATTCTTTCGCCAACCTTTATGACCTCGTTCTGGGTGTTGGTGTGCTTTGGGGTGATTGGCCTGCCGCATACCGCCGTGCGCTGTATCTCTTACAAAGACAGCAAAGCCGTGCACAGAGGTATCATTATCGGCACTATCGTTGTCGCAATCCTGATGTTTGGTATGCACCTGGCAGGCGCGTTAGGTCGGGCAGTTATTCCTGACCTTACCGTACCCGATCTGGTTATCCCAACCCTGATGGTTAAAGTACTGCCGCCATTTGCCGCCGGGATCTTCCTCGCCGCACCGATGGCCGCCATTATGTCGACCATCAACGCTCAGCTGCTGCAAAGTTCCGCTACGATCATTAAAGATCTCTATCTGAACCTGCGTCCTGAGCAGGCAGAGAATGAACGGCGCCTGAAGCGCATGTCGGCCGTTATTACTCTGGCATTAGGGGCATTGCTGCTGTTAGCCGCGTGGCGCCCGCCGGAGATGATCATCTGGCTGAACCTGCTGGCATTTGGTGGGCTTGAAGCCGTATTCCTGTGGCCGCTGGTGTTAGGGCTCTACTGGGAGCGCGCGAATGCCGCCGGTGCGCTGAGCGCGATGATTGTCGGCGGCGTGCTTTACGCCGTCCTCGCAACGTTTAAGATTCAGTACCTGGGCTTCCATCCGATTGTGCCTTCGTTACTGCTAAGTTTACTGGCGTTTGTGGTGGGGAACCGTTTCGGTCAGCCCGTCCCACAACCCGCTATGATTTCTACTGATAAATAAAGAGTTTTGCCATGCCGTGGATCCAACTAAAACTGAACACAACCGGCGCTAACGCCGAGGAACTGAGCGATGCGCTGATGGAGGCCGGGTCGGTCTCTATCACCTTCCAGGACACGCATGACACGCCGGTCTTTGAGCCGCTGCCGGGCGAAACCCGCCTGTGGGGTGATACCGACGTTATTGGCCTGTTTGATGCCGAAACCGATATGAAAGAGGTTGTCGCGATTCTGGAGAATCATCCTCTGCTGGGCGCGGGTTTTGTGCACAAAATCGAACAGCTGGAAGACAAAGACTGGGAACGCGAGTGGATGGATAACTTCCATCCGATGCAGTTCGGCAAACGTCTGTGGATCTGCCCAAGCTGGCGTGACGTCCCGGACGAGAATGCGGTCAACGTGATGCTCGACCCGGGCCTGGCGTTTGGTACCGGTACTCACCCAACCACGTCCCTGTGCCTGCAGTGGCTGGATGGTCTGGATCTGGACGGTAAGACGGTGATCGACTTCGGCTGTGGATCCGGGATCCTCGCGATTGCAGCCCTGAAGCTGGGCGCGGCAAAAGCCATCGGGATCGATATCGATCCGCAGGCGATTCAGGCCAGCCGCGATAATGCCGAGCGTAACGGCGTCTCCGATCGTCTGGAGCTGTATCTGCCGGATGCTCAGCCAGACGCCATGAAAGCCGATGTGGTGGTCGCAAACATTCTGGCGGGCCCATTGCGCGAGCTGGCTCCGTTAATCAGCGTGCTGCCCGTTGAGGGCGGTCTGCTGGGTCTTTCCGGTATCCTGGCGAGCCAGGCCGACAGCGTGTGTGAAGCCTACGCCGATCTCTTTGCCCTTGACCCGGTAGTAGAAAAAGAAGAGTGGTGCCGCATCACCGGCCGTAAAAAATAAGAATCTGGCGTGGTCATCTGACCACGCCTATCCCCCTCTGATAATCCTCTCTCCCCCGTTCATTCTCCGGTAAAATAACCATACAAATCATGTTGGTTTGTATTACAAAAATTCACCGGAAGAATATTATGACACAGGTTACAGGCAAGGCAGCGCTGCTGGCGCTGAGCATGATCTCGGCTTCAGCATTCGCATCACACTGGAGCTACGAAGGAGAAGGATCGCCGGAACACTGGAGTGAGCTGGACGGGGCATACAAGACCTGTCAAAGCGGAATGAACCAGTCCCCTATTAATATTGATTCGACCGCTATCGCCCATCTCTCCCCGCTACAAACCCACTACGTTGATGGCCCTGTTACACTGACGAACAATGGCCATACCATTCAGGCAGGTGAACAGGCGAACACCCGCGATACTCTTACTCTCGATAAGCAAACCTGGACGTTACAGCAGTTCCATTTCCACGCGCCGAGCGAAAACACCGTGCATGGCAAGAGATACGCGATGGAAATGCATCTGGTCCATAAAAATGCCAGTGGGGAACTGACGGTGGTGGCGGTCATGTTTGATAAAGGAGCCGCAAACCCGGAGCTTGAAAAACTGTGGCGCGTTATGCCTCAGCAGGCCGAGCAGAACGTCTCCATCAAACAGGATCTCAACCTGAACAAACTGCTGCCAAAAGATAAAACGTACTGGCGCTTTAGCGGTTCACTGACCACTCCACCGTGTTCAGAAGGCGTCACCTGGATTGTACTTAAGCAGCCCCTGACGGTTTCTGCAGAACAGCTGGCCAGATTCACCCAGACGATGCATCACGATAATAACCGTCCGGTACAGTCGCTGCATGGGCGCGTTGTGGTCGAATAAGGCGCATTTTTCGCATGACGATCATGTTCTAAAATGCGAGGCAGATCGCAAAGAAGAAGGGAAATCTGCTGCTAAAAACAGCAGATTATCCCGCTTCAGCGACGCATTTATTCAGAAATGATGAGAAGTTACGGGAAATTGTAAGCGCCCATAAAATAACCATTATCATATAACTTAATGATTTAAATAATGAATAATTTTTAACGGGAAGATTGGGTGGCGATTCCTTGATCTACAACAGTGGATTGTTCAAAGTTTGGCCTTTCATCTCGTGCAAAAAATGCGTAATATACGCCGCCTTGCAGTCACAGTATGGTCATTTCTTAACTCATGCGCATCGGACACCACCAGCTTAGAAATCGCCTGATCGCAGCCCCTATGGCAGGTATTACAGACCGGCCGTTCAGGACGCTGTGCTATGAGATGGGAGCCGGTTTAACCGTATCCGAGATGATGTCGTCTAACCCGCAGGTTTGGGAAAGCGATAAATCCCGCCTTCGGATGGTGCACGTTGATGAACCAGGTATTCGCACCGTGCAAATTGCCGGAAGCGTGCCTGAAGAGATGGCAGATGCCGCGCGGATTAACGTGGAAAGTGGTGCCCAGATTATTGATATCAATATGGGGTGCCCGGCCAAAAAGGTGAATCGCAAGCTTGCAGGTTCAGCCCTTCTGCAATACCCCGACCAGGTGAAAGCTATCCTGACGGCGGTTGTCAGCGCGGTGGACGTTCCTGTTACGTTGAAGATTCGCACGGGTTGGTCGCCGGAACACCGTAACTGTGTAGAGATTGCCCAACTGGCCGAAGACTGTGGCATTCAGGCCCTGACCATCCATGGACGCACTCGCGCCTGTTTGTTCAACGGTGAAGCTGAATACGACAGCATTCGGGCAGTTAAGCAGAAAGTTTCCATTCCGATTATCGCGAATGGCGACATAACTGACCCGCTTAAAGCCAGGGCTGTACTCGACTATACGGGAGCTGATGCTCTGATGATAGGACGTGCAGCTCAGGGAAGACCCTGGATCTTCCGGGAAATCCAGCATTATCTGGACACTGGGGAGCTGCTTGCCCCGCTGCCTATGGCAGAGGTTAAGCGCTTGCTTTGTTCGCATGTTCGGGAACTGCATGACCACTACGGTCAGGCAAAAGGGTACCGAATTGCGCGTAAACACGTCTCCTGGTATCTCCAGGAGCACGCTCCAGATGACCAGTTTCGGCGCACATTCAACGCCATAGAGGATGCCAGCGTACAGCTGGAGGCGTTGGAGGCATACTTCGAAAATCTTGCGTAATGAAATAAAGAGCTGACAGAACTATGTTCGAACAACGCGTAAATTCTGACGTACTGACCGTTTCTACCGTTAACTCTCAGGACCAGGTAACTCAAAAGCCCCTGCGTGACTCGGTTAAACAGGCACTGAAGAACTATTTTGCTCAACTGAATGGTCAGGATGTTAATGATCTGTATGAGCTGGTACTGGCTGAAGTTGAACAGCCACTGTTGGACATGGTGATGCAATACACCCGCGGTAACCAAACCCGCGCTGCGCTGATGATGGGTATCAACCGTGGTACTCTGCGTAAGAAACTGAAAAAATACGGCATGAACTGATACTAATCAGTTAAATGCTTGTTTAAAAAGGCGCTCTTCGGCATGGGGAAGCGCCTTTTTTATTACCTGCGCTTCTCCGTCAACGCATTGTAAACCTTCGCCTCTCCTGCTTTTCAACCCCAGTTTTTCGTGTATATTTCCCCCACCTTACTGGCGATTTTCTCGCGGAATGACACAATGATTCGTAAATACTGGTGGCTGGTTGTCTTTGCAATCTCCGTTCTCATTTTCGATACACTCCTGATGCAGTGGATTGAACTGATGAGCACCGAAACCGATAAGTGTCGCAATATGAACTCTGTTAATCCGCTGAAACTCGTGAACTGCTCAGAGCTCGACTAATCGCCCGATTGCGCAAACCACCCCGTTATTACCCACTAAAAACGGGGATTTAAATCCCTTTGAGCCATTACCTGACGGTGATAATGTCTCGCCCTTCTCAACCGCTCTAGCGTAACCCCACACTCGAGTAGAACCGTCCATGCTGGTCAGCCAATACAACCCTATCCTTGTCGTCCTCTCCTTTGTTGTTGCCATTCTTGCTGCGTATACCGCGCTGAACATGGCTGCACGCGTCGCCGGGAGTGAAGGCGTCGCTGCCCGCGTCTGGCTGGCTGGCGGCGGTATTGCTATGGGGATTGGCGTGTGGGCCATGCATTTTATCGGCATGCTGGCGATGGACCTCTCCATGAGCATGAGCTACAACGCCACCCTGACGGTGCTATCTATGGTCATCGCCGTGGGGTCGTCGCTGTTTGCGCTATGGCTCGTGAGCTGCGAGCAACTACGCCTGCGCCGAATGCTGCCCGGCGCGCTGGTGATGGGAAGCGGTATTGTTGCTATGCATTACACCGGCATGGCGGCGCTGGAGGTGGTGCCCGGGATTATCTGGGACAAGATGTGGGTGGCTATTTCGGTCGTGATTGCGCTTGCCGCTTCGCTCGCGGCATTATGGCTCACCTTCCGCCTGCGTCGCGAAGCCGCGCAGGTCGTGCTGATGCGCATGGGTGCCGCCATCACGATGGGAATTGCCATTGCCGGCATGCACTATGCCGGGATGAAAGCGGCGCAGTTTCCGATGTCCACAATGGTTCACCATGAGGGTATCAACGGGAGCTGGCTGGCGGTGCTGGTCAGCGTCGTCGCGCTCTCAATTCTTGGGATCACCCTGCTGGTGTCGATGCTGGATGCCCGCCTTCAGGCTCGTACCGCCCTTCTGGCCTCGTCGCTGGCAGAAGCTAACCGGGAACTCGCTCAACTGGCGCTGCACGATACCCTGACGCGTCTGCCTAACCGTATCCTGCTGGAAGATAGACTCGATCAGGCCATCAGCAAAGCCGATCGTGAAGGGAACCACTTTGCCCTGATGTTCATGGATCTTGACGGCTTTAAAGCCATCAATGATGCCTACGGCCATGATGTCGGTGACAGGCTGCTGGTCGCCGTTACGCAGCGTCTGCTGCTTCTCCTGAAAGGCCAGTTCACCCTTGCACGTATCGGTGGTGATGAATTTGTTCTGCTGGCAGAGGGAGAAGGTCCGGACGACGCGGCATCGCTGGCAAATTCGCTGGTGCGCGCGATCGATAGCCCGTTCAATCTCAGCCCCTATGAACTGGTAGTGACCCTCAGCATTGGTATCGCGCTGTACCCTCACGACGGAAAAACCGAGCGTGAGCTGATGTTTAACGCCGACGCGGCGATGTATCACACGAAGCATATGGGCCGTAACGGTTACCACTTTTTCCAGCCCTCGATGAACACCCTGGCGCAGACCCATCTCCAGTTAATGAACGATCTGTGGATGGCAATCGATCGCAATGAGCTGCGCCTGCTGTATCAGCCAAAATTTCACGCCCCGGCGGGCCCGGTCCTCGGATTCGAGGCGTTATTGCGCTGGCAGCATCCTAAGCAGGGGCTACTGACGCCGGACCTTTTTCTGCCGCTGGCGGAAAAAACGGGGCTAATCGTCCCCATTGGCAACTGGGTGATTAATGAAGCCTGCCGCCAGCTGCGGGAATGGCATCTCCAGGGGCATCACAGCTGGTCAATGGCGGTAAATCTGTCGACACTGCAGTTTGAACAACCTTCGCTGGTTAAAACGGTTCTCGACTGCCTGGCACTTCACCAGGTGCCACCGGAAATGTTGATCCTCGAAGTGACGGAAACCACGGCGATGAGCAACCCGGATGAAAGCGTACGCGTGCTGACAGAGCTGACGGATGCAGGCGTGAAAGCCTCCATTGATGATTTTGGCACCGGATATTCGAGCCTGCTGTACCTCAAGCGATTACCGGCCTGCGAATTGAAAATCGACAGGGCGTTTGTGAAAGAGCTCAGCGGCGAAAGCGAGGATGCCACTATTGTCTCAGCAATTGTGGCTCTCGCTAAAACACTTAACCTGAAAGTCGTGGCTGAAGGTGTGGAAACCGAAGCGCAGCAAGCCTTTTTAACCGAGCTTGGCTGTAACACCCTTCAGGGTTATCTGTTAGGTAAACCCGTCAGCGCGCAGACCATAGAAGCACTTTGTGCCCGAGGGGAAATGTTACCTGGTGCTGAACAGTAAGCCCCCTCATCTGGCGGCACGCGAATAACCGGGAGTGTCGCCAGTATGCTATCGACCAGAGCGGGAGCCTGCTGATAAAGATTAAAACTGTCGTTATTCATTAACCAATTTTTAATTATTCCGCTAAAAAAACCGTGGAATACAATCAAGGTGAGATCAACATTCACCTGTGGCGAAATGATGTTTCGCGAAATACAGGTCTCCAGCGTGGCGCGTAGCGTGTCATCGTTGAATCCGATACGCTTTCTGATTTCACGCTCAGAAATCATATCACTGCTAAATTCACACTTATGATACAGAATTTGTAAAAGCGCACATTGCCGGGGTTCATGGGCAATATACTGCAGCGCGGTAATAAATTGCTCACGAAGTTTTAACAATGGATCGTCACTATCGGAAAGGGAAAGCCTGTCGTTAATAATATCGCGAAGCGGTAATTGCTGTTCCCAGATGGCATTAAATATTTCAGATTTACTGGTGAAGTGCCAGTAGATCGCGCCGCGCGTCACCTTAGCGGCATCAGCGATATCCGTCAGCGTCGTGCTGGCTACGCCACGCGTCGCAAACTGTCCGATAGCCGCCTCAATCAGCTGCTGCCGGGTTTGTTGAGCCTCTTCTTTCTTTTTACGCGCCATAGGCAACTACTCGTTACTCACAATGTTTAAAGGTGATATTGCGTTCATGCAAATATAAGTATTTACTAAAATCCGTTTTAATTTTGCACAAAAAAAGTCAATCTTCTTAATTTATAATTAATACAAATACATCGAACAAATTAAATTCATGAAGTGAATAATTAGACAACATCAATCCCATTTACCTGATTAACATGCCTGAAGTATATCCCCGAATGGACCAGGTCTGATTCTGATTTTTTTCCTACGAGCATGGTCATTCGCACTTATAAATTAAAAAACATTAAATACCCTCATTATTATACGCAGCTACATTTTATTTTTTATCCCTCTGCCCCAGCTACCGGTTCGCGACATATATCGGTTAATGGGTATTTAAAGGAACAGTAATGACGAATCATTTCAGACGCTTGCCCTTATCTGGTTTCATTGTCTGCGCGGTACTGCTCACTGGATGCGATGGTCAGGAAAATCAACAACAACACCTGCAGGCGCCTCAGGTCAGCGTGCATATAGTGAAAAGCGCACCTCTGGCTGTCACCACTGAACTCCCGGGCAGAACAGATGCATTTCGCGTTGCGGAGGTTCGTCCTCAGGTCAGCGGCATTATTCTTCGCCGTAACTTCGCGGAGGGTAGCGATGTAAAAGCGGGCGAGTCACTCTACCAGATTGATCCTGCGACCTATCAGGCAGCCTATGATAGCGCGAAAGGCGAACTGGCGAAGGCTCAGGCGGCGGCCAATATTGCGCACCTGACCGTAAAACGTTATCTCCCGCTGGTAGGCACCCAGTATGTCAGTAAGCAGGAGTATGACCAGGCCGTGGCGACGGCTCAGCAGGCAGATGCCAGCGTGGTTGCCGCAAAAGCGGGCGTTGAAAGCGCACGTATCAACCTTGCCTACACCAAAGTGACCTCTCCGGTTGATGGTCGTATCGGGAAATCCAGCGTGACCGAAGGGGCGCTGGTGACGAACGGGCAGGCCGCAGCGCTGGCAACGGTCCAGCAGCTCGATCCGATTTATGTCGATGTCACCCAGTCCAGTAATGATTTTATGCGCCTGAAACGGACGAGCCTGCAAAAAGGCGATACCGCCAGCAGCGTTGAACTGGTGATGGAGAACGGGCAGCCCTATCCGCTGAAAGGCACATTGCAGTTCTCTGACGTCACGGTTGATGAAAGTACCGGCTCGATCACCCTGCGCGCCATTTTCCGGAACCCTCAGCATCTGTTGTTACCCGGCATGTTCGTTCGCGCCCGAATTGATGAAGGCACCCAGCCGGATGCGATTCTGGTACCACAGCAGGGCGTGACCCGCACACCGCGAGGCGATGCAACCGTCCTGGTGGTGAACGATAAAAACCAGGTTGAGCCGCGAACCGTCGTGGCCCCTCAGGCAATTGGCGATCGCTGGCTGGTGACGGAAGGGCTGAAAAACGGTGATCGCGTGATTGTCAGCGGGCTACAGAAAGTCAGACCGGGGGCAACCGTCGTCGCCACGCCGGATACCACCACGACGCCAGCCGGTTAAGGGACGACGACATGGCTAATTTCTTTATTCAGAGACCGGTTTTCGCCTGGGTACTTGCCATCATTTTGATGATTGCAGGCGGGCTGGCCATTCTCAAACTTCCCGTCGCACAGTATCCGACCATTGCCCCTCCCGCCGTGGCGATATCCGCGACCTACCCGGGAGCTGACGCTCAAACGGTGCAGGATACCGTGACCCAGGTTATCGAACAGAACATGAACGGTATCGATAAGCTGATGTATATGTCCTCCACCAGCGATTCAGCGGGTAACGTCACCATCACCCTGACCTTCGAATCAGGAACCGATCCGGACATCGCCCAGGTGCAGGTGCAGAACAAGCTGCAGCTCGCCATGCCGCTGCTGCCGCAAGAGGTACAGCAGCAAGGGATTGGCGTGGAGAAATCCAGCAGCAGCTTCCTGCTGGTCGCCGGCTTTGTTTCAGACAACAAAAATCTCACGCAGAATGACATCTCTGACTATGTCGCGTCGAACGTCAAAGATGCCATCAGCCGAACGTCTGGCGTCGGTGACGTTCAGCTGTTTGGCGCTCAGTATGCGATGCGCATCTGGCTCGACAGCAACGCGATGAACAAATACCAGCTGACGCCGCAGGATATTATCAACCAGCTGAAAACGCAGAACGACCAGATAGCGGCAGGCCAGCTGGGCGGAACGCCGTCCATTCCCGGGCAGCAGCTGAATGCCTCGATCATCGCGCAAACCCGCCTGAAATCTCCGGAGGAGTTTGGCCGCGTAACGCTTAAGGTGAACCAGGACGGCTCGATGGTTCATTTGAAGGACGTGGCTCGCATTGAGCTGGGTGGCGAAAACTACAATATGGTCACTAAAATCAACGGGCAGGCGGCAACCGGTCTGGGGATTAAGCTGGCAACCGGGGCAAATGCGCTGGACACTGCGGCAGCCATTAAGAGCAAGCTGGCGCAACTGCAGCAGTTCTTCCCGCAGGGGCTGAAAGTGGTCTATCCCTATGACACCACGCCTTTTGTGAAGATCTCCATTCACGAAGTGGTGAAGACCCTGTTTGAAGCAATCATTCTTGTCTTCCTGGTCATGTACCTGTTCCTGCAAAACCTGCGCGCGACCCTCATCCCAACTGTCGCGGTGCCGGTCGTTCTGCTGGGTACCTTCGCGGTTCTGGCGGCATTCGGTTTCTCCATCAATACCCTGACGATGTTCGGCATGGTGCTGGCGATAGGTCTGCTGGTCGATGACGCTATCGTGGTCGTTGAGAACGTTGAACGCGTCATGGTCGAGGACAAACTGCCGCCGAAAGAGGCCACGCAGAAGTCGATGGAGCAGATCCAGGGTGCACTGGTCGGGATCGCCATGGTGCTCTCGGCGGTCTTTATTCCGATGGCCTTTTTTGGCGGCTCGACGGGGGCGATCTATCGTCAGTTCTCGCTGACTATCGTTTCCGCTATGGCGTTGTCCGTACTGGTTGCGCTAATCCTGACGCCCGCACTCTGCGCAACGTTGCTTAAGCCCGTATCCGGTGACCATCATGAGAAAAAAGGTGGCTTCTTCGGCTGGTTTAATGCGCTCTTCGATAAAAGCGTGGAGCACTACAGCAACAGCGTGAGCGGTATTTTGCGTAAGGCAGGACGCTATCTGGCGGTGTACGTCATTATCGTCGGAGGGATGGCGGTGCTCTTCCTGCGCTTGCCTACCGCCTTCCTGCCCGAAGAGGATCAGGGGGTGTTTATGACGATGGTTCAACTCCCGGCGGGTGCAACCCAGACGCGTACTCAGCAGGTCCTCGATCAGGTTCAGGACTACTATCTGAACAACGAAAAGGCGAACGTGGAATCCGTCTTTACCGTAAACGGCTTTAGCTTTAGCGGCCAGGGTCAGAACGCCGGTATTGCCTTCGTCAGCCTGAAGCCCTGGGAGGAGCGAGCGGGGTCGGAAAACGGCGTTGAAGCCATTGTGGGTCGCGCGACGAAAGCATTCAGTCAAATTAAAGACGGCCTCGTGTTCCCGTTTAACCTGCCTGCAATTATCGAACTGGGTACCGCCACGGGCTTCGACTTTGAATTGATCGATCAGGCCAACCTGGGGCATACCCAGCTGACGCAGGCGCGTAACCAACTGCTCAGCATGGTGAATGAGCACCCTGACCTGCTGGTTCGCGTCCGCCCTAACGGTCTTGAAGATACGCCTCAGTTCAAGCTGGATGTCGATCAGGAGAAAGCGCAGGCGCTGGGCGTCATCCTTTCTGACGTCAACCAGACGATTTCGACGGCCTTAGGCGGCACCTATGTGAATGACTTTATCGATCATGGGCGCGTGAAAAAGGTCTACGTCCAGGCTGATGCAAAATTCCGTATGTTGCCAGGAGATATTAATAACCTTTACGTGCGCAGCGCGAATGGGGAAATGGTCCCGTTCTCCGCCTTTAGCAACGCTCACTGGGTCTATGGTTCACCTCGTCTGGAGCGCTATAACGGGATGCCTTCTATGGAGATCCTGGGTGAATCAGCCCCGGGTAAAAGTACCGGTGAGGCCATGGCTATGATGGAAAGCCTCGCGGCAAAACTGCCTTCCGGTATCGGCTATGACTGGACGGGGATGTCTTATCAGGAGCGCCTCTCGGGTAACCAGGCGCCAGCACTGTACGCCATTTCACTGATCGTGGTGTTCCTGTGCCTGGCTGCGCTGTATGAAAGCTGGTCCATTCCGTTCTCCGTCATGCTGGTTGTGCCGCTGGGGGTCATTGGGGCTCTTCTCGCAGCGTCGCTGCGCGGGTTAAACAACGACGTCTATTTCCAGGTCGGCCTGCTGACGACGATTGGTTTATCGGCGAAAAACGCCATCCTGATCGTCGAATTTGCTAAAGACCTGATGGATAAAGAAGGCAAAGGCATTATTGAAGCCACGCTGGAAGCTTCCAGGATGCGCCTTCGACCGATCCTTATGACATCCCTGGCCTTTATTCTTGGCGTCATGCCGCTGGTGATCAGCACCGGGGCGGGGAGCGGCGCGCAAAACGCCGTCGGTACGGGCGTTATGGGGGGAATGCTTTCCGCAACGCTTCTGGCGATTTTCTTCGTGCCTGTTTTCTTTGTGGTTGTTCGGCGACGATTTACTCACCATAAAGAGTAATGTTTCCCTGAAAAGGCACCTCTGGTGCCTTTTTTATTTTTAACATAAACAATGAATTAGGCTTTACATAAAGGTAGCATTAAAAATATGATGATTTGCATTAAGTAAAAACAGTCTCTTAAAACTCCATAATGTCTCCATTAATTCTTCCTGAAACCGACTTTTCTCCACGATTTTTACAAACTACATAATTTGAGATTATTCCTCGTGTAACGAGGACTTACCCCGGTGGTAAAATAACCTCCAGTTCGTTAATAGCCCTCCTGGCTTTATAGCGGATGAGAAATAATACTGAGGTAACATCATGAAAAGATTCATTTCCGTTGCACTTCTCGCTGCGCTGCTTGCTGGTTGCGCGCACGACTCTCCATGTGTACCGGTTTACGACGACCAGGGCCGACTGGTTCATACCAATACCTGTATGAAAGGCACCACCCAGGATAACTGGGAGACTGCGGGTGCTATCGCCGGCGGTGCTGCCGCAGTAGCGGGTCTGACGCTGGGTATTGTTGCTCTGACCAAGTAAAATCTGTTGAGAAAGCGTGGCTCTGGCCGCGCTTTTGCTTTTAATGAGTGCAGTATTTTCAAATAAGTAAAAAAATAGCCCCGTATTTATTCACATAATTAATCTAAGCCGGAAGTCAGTCACAGCTTTTTTGCATACTCATTCAAATTACTTATTCTATCGTGATGATTTTCACACATTAATATTATTGAATACCCTGCCAATATTCACGCTGAAAACTATCTCTTCTTTTTCCTGACCCGACTCGCAACTTTTGCTCCAATTTGTGGCACAGGTTGTAATTTCGCACCGTTTCGGGGCGCTCGTTTTATTTAAGCCTGTCTACACTCAGCATTAAGCGTTCACTCATCTCTTATTTTGTCGAACGCAAAACTGGCATTACGTTTGCTTTATAAACGTTGGCCAAAGCCACAGACAGGTAAAGCGTTTAAAAACGCCTCTATAACGATAAATTACGCCACACAGGATGCATTATGAAAAAGACGATGATAGCCAGCCTGGCCGCTGCAGGCATGTTGTTTGCCGTAGCCGGTCAAGCCCATGTGCGTATTCCGCTCTGATCGATCATGTTTTCGCGTGGAACGTCGATCAGCGATTCGCAGCTGATCGATCAT
>NZ_QFXN01000283.1:0-3136 GCF_003144775.1 Enterobacter sp. CGMCC 5087
CTGACCCGGCGGCGTGTGTGCCGTTGTTCCGTGTCAGTGGAGGCGCATTATAGGGAGTTATTCCGACGTGACAAGAGGAAATTTAAAAAAAGTTTCCATCCGCGTTTTTTTTCACCAATAGAGGTGAAATCAAGCTACAAATTGTTCTATTTGATGTATCTGCAACCACAATCACCTTCGAGGTGGCATAATTATCAGCATGAATCTTTAAGGAATAAAAGCGATGCCATTAAGCGCACAACAGCTGGCCGCCCAAAAAAACCTGTCGTACGTGCTGGCAGAAAAGCTGGCTCAGCGGATTTTAGCGGGTAAATATGCCCCGGGCAGCATCCTGCCGGGTGAGATGGAGCTGGGTGAGCTGTTTGGGGTGAGCCGTACCGCCGTTCGCGAAGCGGTGAAAACCCTGACGGCAAAAGGCATGGTGCTTCCACGCCCTCGCATTGGCACACGCGTGATGCCACAGAGTAACTGGAATTTTCTCGATCAGGAGCTGCTCTCCTGGTGGATGACGGAAGATAACTTTCACCAGGTCGTCGATCACTTTCTGGTGATGCGCAGCAGCCTTGAACCTCAGGCATGTCTGCTTGCCGCCACGCTAGGAACTGCAGAGCAGAAAGCACAGCTTAATGTGCTGATGGAAGAGATGGTGTTCCTGAAAAAGCACTTCAACCGCGAACGCTGGGTTGAGGTTGATATGGCCTGGCATGAACACATCTATATGATGAGCGCCAATCCGTTTCTCACCTCTTTTGCCTCTTTATTTCATTCGGTGTATCACACCTACTTTACCTCTATTACACAAAACGAAGTGGTAAAACTGGATTTGCACCAGGCGATAGTTGATGCCATCCAGGAAAGCGACGGGCAGCGAGCCCTGAGTGCGTGCCAGGCATTGCTGGCCGCGCCAACCCACCAGCAGGTAAATAAATGACAACGAAAAAAGCGCGCAGCATGGCCGGATTGCCGTGGATTGCAGCCATGGCGTTTTTTATGCAGGCACTGGATGCCACCATCCTCAACACAGCGCTTCCCGCTATAGCGCAAAGCCTTAATCGCTCCCCGCTGGCGATGCAGTCCGCCATCATCAGCTACACCCTGACGGTCGCAATGTTAATTCCGGTCAGCGGCTGGCTGGCCGACCGCTTTGGCACCCGCAGAGTTTTCATGCTGGCCGTAACGCTCTTTACGCTCGGTTCGCTGGCCTGTGCGCACTCCTCATCCTTAACGGAGCTGGTTATCTTCCGCGTATTGCAGGGCATTGGCGGCGCGATGATGATGCCGGTGGCGCGTCTTGCCCTGCTGCGAGCCTACCCCAGGAGCGAACTGCTTCCCGTGCTCAACTTCGTCACCATGCCGGGCCTGGTTGGCCCGATTCTTGGCCCGGTACTCGGTGGCGTATTTGTCACCTGGGCAAGCTGGCACTGGATTTTCCTGATTAATATTCCAATTGGCGTTGCGGGGCTGCTGTATGCCCGCAAATATATGCCAAACTTCACCACGCCAAGGCGCAGCTTCGACATGGGAGGCTTTTTCCTGTTTGGCCTGAGCCTGGTGTTATTCTCCAGCGGAATGGAGCTGTTTGGCGAGAAGATCGTCGCGACGTGGTTAGCGCTCTCCGTTATCCTCGGCGGTATTCTGTTATTCCTTCTTTATATACGTCACGCGCGCCGTCACCCGACGCCGTTAATTTCCCTGGGGCTCTTTAACACCCGAACGTTTTCCGTTGGGATTGCAGGAAACATTGCGTCTCGTCTGGGGACGGGTTGCGTACCGTTCCTGATGCCATTGATGCTGCAGGTGGGTTTCGGCTACCCGGCCCTGATTGCTGGCTGCATGATGGCGCCCACGGCAATGGGCTCGATTCTGGCAAAATCAACCGTGACACAGGTGCTGCGCTGGTTTGGCTATCGTAAGACGCTGGTTGGCGTGACGGTCTTTATCGGTCTGATGATTGCGCAGTTCTCGCTGCAATCCGCCGCGTTACCCGTCTGGATGCTGATCCTGCCGCTGTTTGTGTTGGGCATGGCGATGTCGACGCAGTTCACGTCGATGAACACCATCACCCTCGCCGACCTGACTGACGAGAACGCCAGCAGCGGCAACAGCGTGCTGGCGGTAACGCAACAGCTGTCGATCAGTTTAGGGGTTGCCGTGAGTGCAGCGGTGCTGCGGTTTTATGAAGGTTTTGACAGCGCAAATACCGTTGAGCAGTTCCACTATACCTTTATCACCATGGGCGCACTTACCGTGGTATCGGCGCTGGTCTTTATTCTGTTAAAACCGAAAGATGGCCGAAACCTGATTAAAGAGCGTCACAAAGAGAAAGCTAAACCGAACCGCGTTCCATCAGAACAGGAGTAAGCTGCAGGCGTTGCTGTTGCAGCGTGGGCTGCGCCATACGGTGGATCAACACATCGATGGCCAGCTCGCCCAGTTCATCTTTTGGCTGATGGATCGTGGTTAGCGGCGGCGTCATGTAGCTGGCCAGTTCGATATCGTCATAGCCAATCACCGCCATATCATCAGGCACACGTAGCCCCGCCTGATACAACGCCTGATAGGCACCAAACGCCATCGCGTCGTTACCAATAAACACCGCCTGCGGACGCGGCTTTTGCGTCAGCAGTTTCTGCATTGCCTCGAAGCCACCGTTAAACTCAAAGTCGCCTGTGATCCGGTAGCCATCAGGAATGGCAAGCCCCGCTCGTTCCATGGCAGAGAGATACCCTTCCAGACGCAAACGCGCCGGAGTTTTATCCAGCGGCCCCGTAATACAGGCAATGCGAGTGTGTCCTTTATCAATCAGGTACTGAGTCGCCATATCGCCGCCCAGCAGGGAGTTATCCTGAATGAGATCGCTGGTTCCGTCGAACGGCGCCCAGTCCATCATCACGGTGGGAATCGAAGGATAGCGCTGGATGATCTCTTTCGAGGGCTGATGCGTTTCGGTGCAGAGCAGCAGTAAGCCATCAACGCGTTTTTGCATCAGCGTTTCCAGGTTACGATTCATGCGCTGCTCGTCACCCTCGGTATTGCACAGCACCAGGCTGTAGCCGCGCTCGAAGCAGCTGCGCTCCACGCCGCGAACCAGTTCTGAATAAAAGGGGTTGGTACTGGCGGTGATGAGCATACCGAT
>NZ_QFXN01000284.1:0-29584 GCF_003144775.1 Enterobacter sp. CGMCC 5087
CGTCTGGTTGAGCTTAAGGCTGCGCGCCAGCGCAGACGGCGCATAGTTGAGTTCTTTTACCGCAGCTTCAACTTTCTCCCGAATCGCCTCGCTGACGAAGCGATCGTTGTTTATAACGTGGGAGACCGTCGAGGTAGAAACGCCCGCCATGCGGGCGACATCTTTCATTGTGGCCAAGCGTTACCCCTGCTGACTTAAGAATTCATCGATCTCTTTACGCCACGGAACGGAAGGCTGGGCGCCTTTGCGCGTCACCGCAATCGCGGCAGCTGCGTGTGCGAAGCGAATAGCGTCATCCATTCTCTTGCCTTCCAGCAGCGCGGTGACCAGTGCACCGTTAAAGGTATCTCCCGCTGCGATGGTATCAATCGCTTTGACCTTAAAGCCCGGCACGCGACGGCCTTCGCCATTGACGCTTGCCCACACGCCACGGCTACCAAGGGTGATAATCACGGTGCCGATGCCCTTATCATGCAGTGCACGCGCGGCTCGCGCGGCATCGTCATCATTTTCTACGCGAATGCCCGTCAGCTTTTCGGCTTCGGTTTCGTTCGGCGTAATGATGTCCACCAGCGCCAGCAGCTCGTCTGATAATACACGGGCCGGGGCCGGGTTAAGTACGACAGTGGTATGATTTTCATGCGCAATTTTCGCGGCGGCCAGCACGCTTTCAACCGGTGACTCCAGTTGCATGAGCAGGGCTTCCGCTCCTGCGATGATGACACGTTGCGCTTCTACGCGCTCCGTCGTCAGCGCAGCATTAGCCCCCGCATGAATACCGATGACATTCTCACCTTCAGCGTTGACGAAAATCAGCGCCACGCCGGTCGATTCCCCTGCAACAACGCTGACCGGTGCGATATCAATGTTGTCGCTCGCCAGCTGTTTGCGTACGCGCTCACCGGTATCGTCATCACCCGTGCAGGCGATAAACGCAATATTCGCCCCGCTGCGACCGGCAGCGACGGCCTGGTTGGCACCTTTACCGCCAAATGCTACCTGATACTGGTTACCCGTGACGGTTTCGCCCGGTGCAGGGAACGATTCAAGGTTAAGAATGTGATCGGCATTGATACTGCCAAGGACGACGAGGTTGCCTGCGGTTTTCATGGTTGGGTTGTCCATCTGAGAGCGCCACCGGTGTTACCCGGTGGCGTATGCCACACTTTTCTTTATTGGTGTCCCTCAGGCAGCCAGCGACTGCCTGATTCACCTTTTACTGCTTGATGACCAGCTTCAGGTCAACTGGGTATTTAGCCTGAACTTTTTCGCCCTTCAGCACTTTGTCGGCAGTTTCAACGCCAGTGGCGCCAATCTGCTCAGGCAGCTGAGCGATGGTCGCAGCCAGTTTGCCATCGTTTACTGCTTTTTCACCATCCGGCGTGCCGTCAAATCCGACAACCATCACATCAGATTTACCTGCGGTCTGCAGGGCACGCAGCGCGCCGAGCGCCATTTCGTCGTTCTGTGCGAACACGGCCTGCACGTCAGGGTGCGCGGTCAGCAGGTTCTGCATAACGTTCAGACCTTTAGTACGGTCGAAGTCTGCCGGCTGGCTGGCCAGCACGTTGAATTTGTGTGCAGCCACAGCCTGCTGGAAGCCTTCACCACGCTCGCGAGCTGCGGAAGTTCCGGCAATCCCCTGCAGTTCGATAACTTTCGCGCCTTCGCCGGCTTTCTTCGCGATGTAATCACCGGCGATTTTACCGCCCAGCACGTTATCAGAGGCAATGTGGCTGACCACCTCACCTTTAGACGCCTGACGGTCCAGGGTGATCACAGGGATCTTCGCCTGGTTTGCCATCTTCACGGCGTTGCCTACGGCATCAGAATCGGTTGGGTTGATCAGCAGAATTTTGGTGCCGCGAACGGTTAAGTCCTGAACGTTAGCCAGCTCTTTCGCCGGGTTGTTCTGTGAATCCAGCACCACCAGGTTGTAACCCAGTTTATCCGCTTCTTTCTGCGCACCGTCCTTCAGGGAGACGAAGAACGGGTTGTTCAGGGTAGAGACAACCAGCGCGATGGTGTCTTTCGCCATGGCGTTAGCACTTACGGTTGCGCTCAGCGCGACAGCAGAAACCAGGGTAGCCAGTTTTTTCATGTTCATATCTAAGATGTCCTGTAGTGTCGTCAGTTACTGTTTTTTGTTGTCTACCAGTACCGCCAGCAAAATCACCACTGCCTTAACGATCATCTGGTAATAGGAGGAAACACCTAACAAATTCAAACCATTATTCAGGAAACCAAGAATCAGTGCGCCGATCAATGTCCCAACAATGCGACCTTTACCGCCCGCAAGACTCGTACCGCCCAGAACCACTGCCGCGATAGCATCCAGCTCATACCCCGTACCCGCCGTCGGCTGCGCAGAAGAGAGGCGCGCCACTTCGATGATACCTGCCAGCGATGCCAGCAGACCGCACAGGGAGTAAACGATAATTTTGACTTTATTAACGCTGATACCGGACAGGCGCGTTGCCGCTTCGTTACCGCCCAGCGCGTAGATATAACGACCCAGACGGGTGTGGTGCAGCATGTACCACGCCGCCAGGAAGACGATAGCCATGATCCAGACCGGGGTCGGAACACCCAGCGGGCGACCGATACCGAACCAGCCAAACAGATCGGCGTTATCGGTAAAGCCGGTATTAACCGGGCTGCCGTTGGTGTACACCATGGTGACACCGCGCAGCAGCAGCATCATCACCAGCGTGGCGATGAATGCCTGAACGCGGCCTTTTGCGACAATCACACCGGTTACGGCACCAATCGCCGCGCCTGCCGCCAGGGCAGCGGCCACGGCCACCAGCGCGTTGACTTCAATGCCGACAATCGAAGCGGCGATCGCGCCGGTGAGCGCCAGCAGGGAACCGACGGACAGATCGATACCTGAGGTCAAAATCACCAGCGTCATGCCGACCGCCATAATGGCGTTCACCGATGTTTGCTGCAGAATGTTGAACAGGTTATTAACGGTGAAAAAGTTCGGGCTCATGGTCGATACAATCGCGATCAGCACCAGCAGGGCAATCAGCGATTTTTGTTCCATCAGCCATGCCTTTGTGAAATAGCGGCGACCAGAAACAGCCTGGGTAGTCATCTTCTTACTCCTGATTCACGCGATTAAGCTTGCCCACAGCGGCAGCCATCAGAACTTCCTGGGTGGCCTGCTCGCGAGTGAATTCACCGCCGAGATGCCCTTCATGCATGACGATAATGCGATCGCTCATGCCTAATACTTCTGGCATCTCGGAAGAGACCAGAATGATGCTCAGACCGTCGGCCTTGAACTGGTTAATCAGCTGATAGATCTCTTTCTTCGCGCCCACGTCCACGCCGCGGGTTGGCTCGTCGAGGATCAACACTTTCGGGCGCGTCATCAGCCCGCGCGCAATCGCCACTTTCTGCTGATTACCGCCGGACAACAGGCCAATCGCCTGCTCCATCGAGGGGGTTTTGACGTTAAAGAGGCGGATAAAATCGCTCACCGCCTGCTGCTCATCTTTATGCTTCAGGCTACCGCCGCTATGGCTGAAATAGCGCAGCGCGGTCAGGGACATGTTCTCTTTAACTGACATCCCCAGCACCAGGCCGTCGCGTTTGCGGTCTTCTGAGATATAAACGATACCGTTCGCCAGACCATCCTGCGGAGAGCGGGTGACCACTTCATGACCGTCGAGGGTGACATAACCGCTGGTGCGCGGCAGTGCGCCGTACAACACTTTCATCAGCTCGGTACGCCCGGCCCCCATCAGGCCCGCCACGCCCAGGATCTCGCCCTGGCGCAGGGTAAAGGTCACGTCGTTCACACCCGGACCGCAGAGGTTGTCCACCTTCAGGCGGATCTCACCCGGCGCTTTATCCAGATGCGGGTACTGATCTTCGAGCTTGCGTCCCACCATCATTTCGATGAGCGTATCTTCGGTCAGCGTGGCGACTTCGCGCTCGGCAATAAACTGCCCGTCGCGGAAGACGGTGACGTCATCGCAGATTTCGAAGATCTCTTTCATGCGGTGAGAGATATAGACAATCCCGCGCCCTTGCGACTTCAGCTCGCGGATCACGCGGAACAAGGATTCGGTTTCGGTGTCGGTCAGAGCGTCGGTGGGTTCATCCATAATGATGACCTTCGACTCAAAGCTCAGCACCTTCGCAATTTCCACCATCTGCTGATCGCCAATGGACAGATCGCCTACCAGTCGGTCGCTCTTAAAGCGCAGGTTCAGCTTCGCCAGCAGCTTGTCCGCTTCGGCATACATGGTTTTCCAGTCGATTTTGCCGAACCGGTTAACAAACTCGCGGCCGAGGAAGATGTTTTCCGCAATGGTGAGCTGCGGGATCAGGTTCAGCTCCTGGTGAATAATGCCGATGCCCGCTTCCTGAGAGGATTTCGGGCCATTGAAGGTGGTCTCTTTCCCCAGCCAGACGAGTGAACCGGCATCGCGTTGATAGATACCGGTCAGCACTTTCATCATGGTGGATTTGCCGGCGCCGTTTTCGCCCACCAGCGCCATCACGCGCCCGGGGTAGACGTTCAGCGCCGCGCCGGAGAGGGCTTTTACGCCCGGGAACGACTTATCGATCCCTTTGAGTTGCAGTAATGCGTCCATGATGGCCTCAGAAGGTGACGCCAGCACAGAGAATGATATTCGCATACGGGGAACACTCCCCGCTGCGAATCACCGCCTGACTGTCAGCGGTTTGTTGTTTGAACTGTTCGTGCGTCGTGTAACGAATTTCTATGGTGTTTCCCTGGTGTTGTTGCAGTTGCTCAATATGGCTGAGCAACGTTTCGTGGAGTTGCGGATTATGTTGTTTAATTTCCGCCGCGAGAATGGCTGCCTCAACCTGCATCTCCGCCGTCACGACTTCCAGTACCTGCATAAACGAGGGTACACCCTGCGTTAACGCCATATCGATACGGGTTGTGCTGCGTGGAACCGGTAAGCCTGCATCGCAAACCACCAGCGTATCGGTATGCCCAAGACGGGAAATAACCGATGAGATTTCTGAGTTGAGTACCGTGCCTTTCTTCATTTTCTTGCTCCACTAGCGAAACGTTTCGCTGACGTCAGTTTAATCTCAAGAATGTTCAGAAAACCATCATGACGTAACAGATTTGTGATCGACGTCGAAACGTTTCGCTAAGTGAAATGCAGAGACAATTATTGTGGGTTGGCGAGGGGTTTGGTAGGCCGGGTAAGCGAAGCGCCACCCGGCATTTTCAGAAGGGATTAGATCTCGACCTGCGTTCCCAGCTCAATCACGCGGTTAGGCGGGATCTCAAACTGGTCAGGCGCGCGCAGGGCGTTGCGCTGCAGGATGAGGTACAGCTTGCCGCGCAGGCGCAGATACCACGGACGCTTGCCGATGATCAGCGACTCGTGCGACATAAAGAACGACGTCTCCATCATCCGGCAGCTCAGCCCTTCCAGACCGCAGCGGTGGAACACCTCTTCCACGTTTGGCGTTTCGCGCCAGCCGTAGCTCGCCACAACGCGCCAGAATGTCGGCGAAAGCTGCTCGATCTGAACACGACGCACGTTGTGAACGTAAGGCGCATCTTCGGTGCGCAGCGTCAGCAGGATCACGCGCTCGTGCAGCACTTTGTTGTGCTTGAGATTATGCATCAGCGCGAACGGGATGACGTTCAGAGCACGAGACATATACACCGCCGTGCCCGGCACGCGGACCGGCGGGGATTTCTCCAGCGAAGCGATCATCGCCTCCAGGGAGTTACCGTGCTCATGCATGCGGCGCAGCAGGCGGAAGCGCTCGCTTTTCCAGGTGGTCATGACAATGAACATCACCAGACCCAGCGTCAGCGGCAGCCAGCCACCGGAGACTATTTTGTCGAGGTTCGCAGAGAACAGCGGCACGTCGATACACAGGAAGCCCACCAGAATCATCGCCACGAGGAATTTATTCCAGTGCCAGTTTCGGTACGCTACCGTGGTGGAGAGCAGCGATGTCAGCACCATCGTACCGGTTACGGCAATACCGTACGCCGCCGCCAGGTTACTGGAGTGCTCGAAGCTGACGATAACAATAACAACAGCGAAATAGAGGAGCCAGTTAACGAACGGGATGTAGATCTGGCCCGACTCCATCTCTGAGGTATGGATGATGCGCATTGGCGAGAGATACCCCAGACGCACGGCCTGACGCGTCAAAGAAAACACGCCGGAAATCACCGCCTGGGAGGCAATGACGGTCGCCAGCGTCGCCAGGATAAGCATCGGCACCAGCGCCCAGTCGGGCGCCAGCAGGAAGAACGGGTTCTTGATCGCTTCCGGGTTTTTGAGCAACAGCGCGCCCTGACCGAAGTAGTTCAGCACCAGCGACGGCAGCACCACAATAAACCATGCCACGCGGATAGGCAGTTTCCCGAAGTGGCCCATGTCAGCATACAGCGCTTCCACACCGGTGATGGAGAGCACGACGGCCCCCAGCGCCACGAAGGAAACCACTTTGTATTCGAGGAAGAAATGCACCGCCCAATAAGGGTTCAGCGCATGCAGCACTTCCGGGTTCGCGATAATGCTGCGTAAACCAAGCGCCGCCAGGATCAGGAACCAGGCCAGCATAATCGGCGCGAACAGTTTACCCACCAGCCCTGTACCGTGCTTCTGGATCATGAACAGCAGCGTCAGGACAATAATGGCCAGCGGAACCACCCATGAATCAAGCTGCGGAGCGATAATCTCCAGCCCCTCAATCGCCGACAGCACCGAGATAGCTGGCGTTATCACCACTTCCCCGTAGAAGAAACTGCCGCCAATCAGGCCGATAATGACCAGCACAGAGGTCATCCTGGCCGAGGTATTACGCCCGGCAAGAGACATCAGGGTCAGGATCCCACCTTCACCTGCGTTATCAGCACGCATAACGAAGGAGAGATATTTAACGGAAACCACCAGGATCAGCAGCCAGAAAATGAGGGACAGGAAGCCAAACACGGCATCGCGTTCAACACCAAAACCAAACTGGCCGGACAGACATTCACGAAGCGTATAAAGCGGGCTGGTGCCGATATCACCGTAGACAACCCCGATCGCCGCAAGCGTTATTGCGGGTAATGATTGCTTATTATCAGTGCTCATAGACTAGTCTTTTCGTTTAAATAACAAATGTGTTCCCGGTCCCTTGGCCCACAAAAAGCGCACAGTATGCACGATTCATTGCAAAATCGTACCCCTAAATGCAACCGCATTAATGTAGCGCAAAGAAAATTGCGCCGCACTTCAGTCTATTACCAGCCCTGACTGAAACGTCTATACTCGCTTCAATTGGCCGCCACGACGGCGAAAGGATGCAAAACTATTATGGCTCACTCACATTTATTAGCAGAAAGAATTTCCCGCCTCAGCAGCGCGCTGGAGAAAGGCCTTTTCGAGCGTAGCCACGCCATTCGCCTCTGTTTACTGGCGGCGCTGAGCGGTGAGAGCGTGTTTTTGCTGGGACCGCCGGGCATTGCCAAAAGCCTGATTGCCCGCAGGCTAAAATTTGCTTTTCAGAACGCCCGCGCCTTCGAATATCTCATGACCCGGTTTTCCACCCCAGAAGAAGTTTTTGGTCCGCTCTCCATTCAGGCATTGAAAGATGAGGGGCGCTATCAGCGCCTGACAGAAGGGTATCTTCCGGAGGCTGAGATTGTTTTTCTCGATGAGATCTGGAAAGCGGGGCCAGCTATTCTGAACACCCTGCTCACGGCGATAAACGAACGTCGGTTCCGTAACGGCGCCAGTGAAGAGAAAATCCCGATGCGCCTGCTGGTGGCCGCCTCTAACGAACTGCCTGAAACCGACAGCAGTCTGGAAGCGCTGTATGACCGTATGCTTATCCGTCTGTGGCTGGACAAAGTGCAGGATAAGTCCAACTTCCGCTCCATGCTGGTCAGCCAGCAGGATGAAAGTGAAAACCCGGTATCCGCTTCGCTGCAGGTGACGGATGAGGAGTATCATCAGTGGCAGCAGGATATTGGCAAAATCAAATTGCCAGACGCCGTCTTCGAGCTGATCTATCTGCTGCGCCAGCAGCTTGATCTCATTCCTTCAGCGCCCTATGTTTCCGATCGCCGGTGGAAAAAAGCGATCCGCCTGCTGCAGGCGAGCGCCCTGTTCAGCGGGCGTGATGCCGTCGCGCCAATCGATCTGATCCTGCTGAAAGATTGTCTCTGGCACGATGCAGAAGGCATGAACCTGATGCAGC
Organism: Enterobacter sp. CGMCC 5087; assembly: GCF_003144775.1. Taxonomy (NCBI): domain Bacteria; kingdom Pseudomonadati; phylum Pseudomonadota; class Gammaproteobacteria; order Enterobacterales; family Enterobacteriaceae; genus Enterobacter; species Enterobacter sp. CGMCC 5087. The sequence goes on from NZ_QFXN01000284.1 coordinate 8,212, forward strand.
AACAGCTTGACGTTTTGATGACCGGGCACGCCTGGGGACAGCAGGCAATGCTCAACCAGCTGGGGGCGATTGCCCAGCGGCGCATCCAGCTCCAGCAGCAGCAAAGTGATAAAACCGCGCTGAAAGTGAATCGCCTTGGGGGCATGTTCGCCCGCAAACCGCACTACGAGCTTCCCGCGGATCTGACCGGCGCAACGCTAACGTTGCTGCTTCAGCAGCCGCTTAAACTGCATGATATGCAGGTGGTGCACATTACGATTGAGCGCGAGGCGCTGGCGCAGTGGCTGGATAAGGGCGGAGAGATCCGGGGAAAACTCAACGGCATTGGTTTCGCGCAGCCGCTGAATATGGAAGTGGACAGTAGTCAGCACCTGGTGATCCGTGACGTCAGCCTCCAGGGATCGCGTCTTGCGCTGCCGGGAACCGCTTCGGATAGCGTGCCGGAAGAGATCAAGCAGCAGCTGGAAGCGCTGGATACCGAATGGCATCAGCAGCACACCCGCTTTAGCGAGCAGCAAAAATGCCTCTTTATTCATAGCGACTGGTTAGGTCGCATCGAAGCCAGCCTGCAGGATGTCAGCGCGCAGATCAAACAGGCGCGTCAATGCTAACGCTGGATACGCTTAACGTCATGCTGGCCGTCAGCGAGGAGGGGTTGATCGAAGAAGTGGTCATCACCCTTCTGGCGTCGCCGCAGCTGGCGGCGTTTTTTGAAAAATTTCCAAAGCTTAAAAAGGCGATGACGGACGATCTTCCGCGCTGGCGAGAAAATTTGCGTCAACGGTTCAGGGAGACCGAAGTTCCGCCTGAGTTAACGGAAGAGGTGGCCTGCTATCAGGAGTGCCAGCGGCTCTCCACGTCGCAGTTTATCGTCCAGCTCCCGCAAACCCTGACGTTGCTCGATAACGTCCATTCTCCGTTTGCCAGCCAGGCCCGGGCGCTGGTCACGGATAACGCCACCTTTACACCCGCACTGCATACCCTCTTCTTACAGCGCTGGCGCCTCAGCCTGGTGGTCCAGGCCACAACGCTGAACCAGCAGCTGCTGGACGAAGAGCGTGAACAGCTGCTCAGTGAAGTTCAGGAACGGATGACGCTGAGCGGCCAGCTAGAACAGGTGCTGGTGGAGAATGAAAACGCCGCCGGACGTCTCTGGGATATGAGCGCCGGTCAGCTCCGACGCGGGGATTATCAGCTGATCGTCAAATACGGCGATTTTCTGGCGCAGCAGCCGGAGCTGATGAAGCTTGCAGAACAGCTGGGTCGCTCAAGGGAGGCAAAATCGGTCCCAAAGAAAGATGCCCCGATGGAAACCTTCCGCACCCTGGTGCGCGAACCGGCTACCGTGCCGGAGCAGGTCGACGGGCTCCAGCAGAGCGATGACATTTTACGCCTGCTGCCCACGGAGCTGAGCACGCTGGGGATGACCGAGCTGGAGTATGAGTTTTATCGTCGGCTGGTTGAAAAACAGCTTCTCACCTACCGACTGCACGGTGAAGCCTGGCGCGAGAAAGTCAGCCAACGGCCGGTCGTCCATCAGGATTTTGATGAACAGCCGCGCGGGCCATTCATTGTTTGCGTAGATACGTCAGGTTCGATGGGCGGGTTTAACGAGCAGTGCGCGAAGGCGTTCTGTCTGGCACTGATGCGCGTGGCGCTGGCCGATCGCCGTCGCTGCTTCATCATGCTCTTCTCCAGCGAGGTGGTGGGCTATGAGCTGACGAACCAGCAGGGGATCGAGCAGGCAATCCGCTTTCTGAGCCAGCGCTTTCGCGGCGGCACGGATCTGGCCAGCTGCTTCCGCACTATTGTGGAGCGTATGCAGGGCGGCGACTGGTACGACGCTGACGCGGTGGTGATTTCCGATTTTATTGCCCAGCGGCTGCCGGATGACGTGGTGAATAAGGTGAAGGAATTACAGCGGGTGCACCAGCACCGTTTTCACGCGGTGGCGATGTCAGCCCATGGAAAACCCGGCATCATGCGCATCTTCGATCATATCTGGCGCTTTGATACCGGGTTGCGTAGCCGCCTGCTCAGACGCTGGCAGCGTTAATTACAGAAGAGAACCGACGCTTTCACGTACCTGCTGCGGCCAGACGCCACACTGAACCTGACCGATATGGGGTAATTGCAGCAGCAGCATGGTTAAACGGGACTGGCCGATACCGCCGCCGATCGTCTGAGGCATTTCACCGCGCAGCAGCGCCTGGTGCCACTCGAGTTTGAGACGATCTTCATCACCGGTGACCGCCAGCTGGCGCTTCAGCGCGTCGGCATCCACGCGGATCCCCATAGATGAAATCTCGAATGCGTCTTCCAGTACCGGGTTCCACACCAGAATATCGCCGTTCAGCCCGGCAAATTCGCCCTCACCTACAGTGCTCCAGTCATCATAATCCGGTGCGCGAACATCGTGGCGTTTGCCATCAGACAGTTTGCCGCCGATACCGATCAGGAATACTGCACCTAATTCTTTAGCGATCGCACGCTCGCGACCTTTAGCATCGAGATCCGGGAAGCGGCTCAGCAACTCCTGGCTGTGGACAAAGTGGATCGTATCCGGCAGGAACGGTGCCAGACCAAACTCTTTGCTCACGGCCGCTTCGGTTGCTTTGATCCCGGCGTAGATCGCCTCAACGGTGGATTTCAGCGTACCGACGTGGCGTTCACCATCACCCATTACGCGCTCCCAGTCCCACTGGTCAACGTAAACGGAATGAATCGGAGAAAGGCGGTCTTCATCGGGACGAAGGGCTTTCATGTGCGTGTAGAGCCCTTCGCCCGCGCTGAAGTCGTGTTGTCCCAGAGTTTGACGCTTCCACTTCGCCAGGGAATGAACCACTTCGAACTGAGCGTCTGGCAGCGTTTTCACTTTTACCTGTACCGCTTTTTCGCATCCAGAGAGGTTATCCTGCGTCCCGTCACCCACGCGGCTCAGAATCGGCGCCTGAACTTCAATAAGGCCAAGCTTCTCTTCCAGCTGGCGGGAAAAATGGGATTTTACGAAACTGATCTGGCGTTGTTTTGCGATGTAAGCGGTTTTCATTATTTATACTCCTGCGTCCTGTTGATATTGATTAAGCAACAGAAATGGCATCATATTCAATAACTCATCAACAAAAAGCCACCTTCACTTTTGATTCGATAAAATTAAACGCTAGAATAGGGTGATTCATTAATCCTCATAAGAAAAAACTATGGAAAATTATCAGATCGACAATCTCGACCGCGGCATTCTGGAGGCGTTAATGGCCAATGCCCGTACCGCCTACGCCGAGTTGGCAAAACAGTTTGGCGTCAGCCCGGGAACCATTCACGTCCGCGTAGAGAAGATGAAGCAGGCGGGGATCATTACCGGCGCACGCATTGACGTCAGTCCTAAACATCTGGGTTACGACGTCTGCTGCTTCATCGGCATCATTCTTAAAAGCGCCAAAGACTACCCTTCCGCCCTGGCGAAGCTGAACGCGCTGGATGAAGTCACCGAGGCGTATTACACCACCGGGCATTACAGCATCTTTATTAAAGTCATGTGCCGATCCATCGACGCCCTCCAGCAGGTACTTATCAACAAGATCCAAACAATCGATGAAATTCAGTCCACCGAGACGCTGATCTCCCTGCAAAACCCGATCATGCGTACCATCCGCCCGTGATCGGGCAAATTCATTCCCACATTTTCCACAGGTAGATCCCAGCTCGTTCACAGCGTACAATGACCGTCTCTTTATCTGGGCGAGCGATCAATGGCGGACATTACCCTTATCAGCGGCAGCACCCTTGGTGGTGCGGAATACGTAGCGGAACACCTGGCTGAAAAGCTGGAAGATGCGGGCTTTTCCACGGAAACCCTGCACGGTCCGTTGCTTGAAGATCTCCCGACTGACGGGGTCTGGCTGCTGATCACCTCCACGCACGGCGCGGGCGATCTGCCGGATAACCTGCAACCTTTATATGACGAACTGCTGGAACAGCAGCCCGACCTGTCAAACGTCCGTTTTGGCGCGGTGGGGATCGGCAGTCGTGAATATGACACCTTTTGCGGGGCAATAGAGAAAGTTGAAGCCGCTGTGACCTCCTGTGGAGCAAAACAGCTGGGTGAAACGCTCAAGATCAACATCCTCGATCATGACATTCCGGAGGATCCAGCCGAGATCTGGCTCGCGGAATGGAAAAATTTACTCAAAAGCGATTAAAGATTGCGCGAACAGATGTGGATAACTCTGGTTAAAAGCTCGTATTAACCCGTAGTTATCCAAAGAACAACTGTTGTATCGTTTTTGACCTGTGTATAAAGTCGCGATCTGATCCCAGCTTATACTGTCCAGGATCACCGATCATTCACAGCAAACGATCCTTTCTAACTGCATGATCTTCTTTATGTGATCGGACTTATCCACACAGGTTCGCGATCCTAATAAGAGATCACAATAGAACAGATCTCTAAATAAAAAGATCTTCTTTTTAATAGCCCAGGATCCCAATGCTTTCTCGAAAGACTAAAGTTGAGTAGAATCCACGGCCCGGGCTTCAATCCATTTTCATACCGCTTTACGCGAGGCAGACCACCATGTTTTATCAGGATCCTTTTGACGTCATCATCATTGGCGGGGGTCATGCAGGCACTGAGGCCGCAATGGCCGCAGCACGTATGGGTCAGCAGACCCTGCTTTTGACACACAATATCGACACGCTGGGACAAATGTCCTGTAATCCGGCGATTGGCGGCATTGGGAAAGGACACCTGGTAAAAGAAGTGGATGCACTTGGCGGCCTGATGGCGAAAGCAATCGATCATGCTGGCATCCAGTTTAGGATACTAAACGCGAGTAAAGGTCCCGCTGTGCGTGCGACCCGTGCCCAGGCAGACCGCGTGCTTTACCGTCAGGCTGTGCGTACCGCCCTGGAGAACCAGCCGAACCTGATGATCTTCCAGCAGGCGGTTGAAGATCTTATCGTTGAGAACGATCGCGTCGTAGGTGCCGTGACCCAGATGGGTCTCAAATTCCGTGCGAAAGCCGTGGTGCTGACCGTGGGCACATTCCTGGACGGTAAAATTCATATCGGTCTGGATAACTACAGCGGTGGCCGTGCCGGCGATCCGCCGTCTATTCCCCTGTCTCGCCGTCTGCGTGAACTGCCGCTGCGCGTCAGCCGCCTGAAAACCGGTACGCCGCCGCGTATTGATGCGCGCACCATTGATTTCAGCGTGCTGGCGCAACAGCACGGTGATAATCCGATGCCGGTGTTCTCGTTCATGGGCAATGCGGCTCAGCATCCGCAGCAGGTACCGTGCTACATCACGCATACCAACGAGAAAACCCATGACGTGATCCGCAATAACCTCGATCGCAGCCCCATGTATGCCGGCGTGATCGAAGGGATCGGCCCACGCTACTGTCCGTCGATCGAAGACAAAGTGATGCGCTTCGCCGATCGTAACCAGCACCAGATCTTCCTGGAGCCGGAAGGGCTGACCTCAAATGAAATTTATCCGAACGGCATCTCCACCAGTCTGCCGTTCGATGTACAGATGCAAATTGTTCGCTCAATGCAGGGGATGGAGAATGCGAAAATCGTTCGTCCCGGCTACGCTATTGAGTACGATTTCTTCGATCCGCGCGACCTGAAGCCAACCCTGGAAAGCAAATTCATCCACGGTCTGTTCTTCGCGGGGCAGATTAACGGCACTACCGGCTACGAAGAAGCGGCTGCGCAGGGCCTGCTTGCCGGTCTGAACGCCGCGCGCTTCTCCGCTGAGAAAGAGGGCTGGGCACCAGGCCGTTCTCAGGCGTATCTGGGCGTGCTGGTTGACGATCTCTGCACGCTGGGTACCAAAGAGCCGTATCGTATGTTTACCTCTCGCGCTGAATATCGCCTGATGCTGCGTGAAGATAACGCCGACCTGCGTCTGACCGAAATGGGCCGCGAGCTGGGTCTGGTCGATGACGAACGCTGGGCGCGGTTCAACGAAAAGCTGGAGCGCATTGAACAGGAACGTCAGCGCCTGAAAACCACCTGGGTGAATCCGCAGGCGGAAACCGCTGCCGAAGTAAACGCTCACTTAACCGCGCCGCTGTCTCGTGAAGCCAGCGGGGAAGATCTGCTGCGCCGTCCTGAAGTCACCTACGAGAACCTGGTCAAACTGACCGCGTTCGCGCCGGGGCTCGAAGACGCTGAAGCGGCAGAGCAGGTTGAGATCCAGGTGAAGTATGAAGGTTACATCGCGCGTCAGCAGGATGAGATCGAAAAACAGCAGCGTAACGAAAACACGCTGCTGCCGGAAATGCTGGACTACCGCCAGGTGACGGGCCTTTCCAACGAAGTGATCGCCAAGCTGAACGATCACAAACCGGTATCGATCGGCCAGGCATCCCGTATCTCCGGCGTCACGCCTGCAGCGATTTCGATCCTGCTGGTCTGGCTGAAAAAGCAGGGCATGCTGCGCCGCAGCGCGTAATGCCCAGAACATTGCCCGGTGGCGCTACGCTTACCGGGCCTGATGAACCCGTAGGGCGGGTAAGCGAAGCGCCCCCCGCCACCTAAGTTTTCCAACAGGTATTCACCGTGCTTAACAAACTCTCTCGTCTGCTGGATCAGGCAGGTATTTCGCTCACCGATCACCAGAAAAATCAGCTGGTGGCCTATGTCGATATGCTGAACAAATGGAACAAAGCGTACAACCTGACCTCAGTACGTGACCCCAACGAGATGCTGGTACGCCATATTCTCGATAGCATCGTGGTTGCCCCGTGGCTGAAAGGTGAGCGTTTTATCGACGTGGGTACGGGACCTGGTTTACCGGGCGTTCCGCTGTCGATTGTTCGCCCTGAGAGCCACTTCACGCTTCTGGACAGCCTTGGCAAGCGCGTGCGCTTTTTACGTCAGGTACAGCATGAGCTGAAGCTTGAAAACATCACGCCCGTGCAGAGCAGGGTAGAGGAGTTCCCGGCAGAGCCGCCATTTGACGGTGTTATCAGCCGCGCGTTTGCTTCGCTCAATGATATGGTTAGCTGGTGTAAGCACTTGCCGGCAGAGAATGGCCGCTTTTATGCGCTGAAAGGGCAGTTACCAGGCGATGAGATTGAACAGCTCCCGGACGGTTTTGCTGTTGAATCCATCGAGAAATTACACATTCCTCAGCTCGATGGGGAGCGTCATCTGGTGATAATTAAGCCAAACAATTTTTAAAAAATTAATAAAAAATGTGGAATTTGTGCTGTTCTTCGCATGTTAAAAAACAGCACAACTACAGGGGATTTACCGGTGAGCCTTTAACCTCTTTTTCACTAAGGTTTTTCTTCTGGTTAACCTGGCCTCTTTTATTTACCGAGAAGATAGTCATCTGTGAAAATATAAGTCTGCTAAAAGTGGGAGGCGGTAACCAGAACGTAATGTTAATTGTTTATTAAGAATGTCAATAAAACGTTTTTATTGTGTACTGGGCTGTTTTGAAAATAGTTACGGTGTTTTGCTTTTAATTTCATAAAGATAAATTTATGCGATTTGCGCCTTTGATAAATACAACCTTATCGCAAATGTGTGTTTTGTGATCTCGTGCACGCTTTATCGCCAACGTTTTCGCGCTGTTTGCAGTTTTGGTCGAAGGTTGACGCTTTCAGCGAAAGTTAAAAAATAGCGGTGGGGAAAAATATTTAAACATTTATTCACCTTTTCGCTACTTAATGTTTGAAATCACGGGTGCGCACCGTATAATTTGACCGCTTTTTGATGCTTGACTCTGAGCCTTAAAGGACGTTTTATACGACACGCGGCATACCTCGAAGGGAGCAGGAGTAAAAACGTGATGTCTGTGTCGCTCTTGAGTAGAAACGTTGCTCGTAAGCTTCTGTTCATTCAGTTTCTGGCTGTGATAGCAAGTGGACTGCTGTTTAGCCTCAAAGACCCCTTCTGGGGCATCTCCGCCGTGTGCGGGGGTTTGGCGGTTGTGCTGCCAAACGTGTTGTTTATGATTTTTGCCTGGCGTCATCAGGCGCATACACCCGCCAAAGGCCGCGTGGCCTGGTCCTTCGCCCTCGGCGAAGTGTGTAAGGTGTTGCTGACCTTTGCTCTACTGGTGATGGCGCTGGCGGTTTTGAAAGTGGTCTTCATGCCGCTGATAGCAACGTGGGTTTTGGTGCTGGTGGTACAAGTTCTGGCTCCAGCTGTAATCAATAACAAAGGGTAAAAGGCATCATGGCTTCAGAAAATATGACGCCGCAGGATTACATAGGTCACCATCTGAATAACCTTCAGCTGGACCTGCGTACATTCTCGCTGGTGGATCCACATAACCCCCCGGCCACCTTCTGGACGATCAACATCGACTCCATGTTCTTCTCGGTGGTTTTGGGTCTTCTGTTCCTGGCCATGTTCCGCGGTGTTGCTAAACGAGCGACCAGCGGTGTACCAGGGAAATTCCAGACCTTCATCGAAATGATCATCGGCTTCGTCCATGGTAGCGTCAAAGACATGTACCATGGTAAGAGCAAACTGATTGCTCCGCTGGCCCTGACCGTGTTCGTTTGGGTCTTCCTGATGAACCTGATGGACCTGCTGCCAATCGATCTGCTGCCGTTTATCGGCGAGCACATCTTCGGCCTGCCAGCGCTGCGTGTTGTACCGTCTGCGGACGTGAACATCACCCTGTCGATGGCGCTGGGCGTATTTATCCTGATTCTTTTCTACAGCATCAAAATGAAAGGCGTAAGCGGCTTTGTGAAAGAGCTTACCTTGCAGCCGTTCAACCACTGGGCGTTTATTCCGGTCAACCTGATCCTGGAAGGCGTTAGCCTGCTGTCCAAACCTGTTTCACTGGGTCTGCGACTGTTCGGCAACATGTATGCGGGTGAGCTGATTTTCATTCTGATCGCGGGTCTTCTGCCGTGGTGGTCACAGTGGGTTCTGAATGTGCCTTGGGCCATTTTCCACATCCTGATCATTACGCTGCAAGCCTTTATCTTCATGGTTCTGACGATCGTCTATCTGTCGATGGCGTCTGAAGAGCACTGATTTTTTACCAACACTACTACGTTTTAATTGAAACAAACTGGAGACTGTCATGGAAAACCTGAATATGGATCTGCTGTACATGGCTGCCGCTGTGATGATGGGTCTGGCGGCTATCGGTGCTGCGATCGGTATCGGCATCCTCGGGGGCAAATTCCTGGAAGGCGCAGCGCGTCAACCTGATCTGATTCCTCTGCTGCGTACTCAGTTCTTTATCGTTATGGGTCTGGTGGATGCTATCCCAATGATCGCTGTAGGTCTGGGTCTGTACGTGATGTTTGCTGTCGCGTAGTAGTAGTTTTAAAACCCTAAGCCACAGAAATTAAAGAGGTATTGTGCTGTGAACATGAACGCAACAATCCTCGGCCAGGCCATCGCGTTTATTCTCTTTGTCTGGTTCTGCATGAAGTATGTATGGCCGCCTTTAATGGCTGCCATCGAAAAACGTCAGAAAGAAATTGCTGACGGTCTGGCTTCCGCAGAACGCGCTAAGAAAGATTTGGACCTTGCACAGGCCAACGCGACAGACCAGCTGAAAAAAGCGAAAGCTGAAGCTCAGGTAATCATTGAACAGGCTAACAAACGCCGTTCTCAGATCCTGGACGAAGCCAAAGCTGAAGCAGAACAGGAACGTACTAAGATCGTGACACAGGCTCAGGCAGAAATTGATGCTGAGCGTAAACGTGCTCGTGAAGAACTGCGTAAGCAGGTTGCGATTCTGGCTGTTGCTGGCGCCGAGAAGATCATCGAACGTTCCGTGGATGAAGCTGCTAACAGCGACATCGTGGACAAACTTGTCGCTGAACTGTAAGGAGGGAGGGGCTGATGTCTGAATTTGTTACGGTAGCTCGCCCCTACGCCAAAGCAGCTTTTGACTTTGCTGTCGAACACCAAAATGTCGATCGCTGGCAGGATATGCTGGCGTTTGCCGCTGAGGTGACGAAAAACGAACAAATGGCTGAGTTGCTTTCCGGTGCGTTAGCACCTGAAACTCTCGCCGCGTCGTTTATCGCCGTGTGCGGAGAGCAACTGGATGCCAACGGCCAGAACCTGATTAAGGTGATGGCAGAAAATGGTCGTCTCCGTGTGCTCCCGGATGTTCTCGAGCAGTTTGAGCACTTACGTGCCCTTAGTGAAGCAACCGCTGAAGTTGAAGTGACTTCTGCGACTGAACTGAGTAATGAACAGCTTGCGAAAATCACCGCCGCGATGGAAAAACGTCTGTCACGCAAAGTTAAGCTGAATTGCAAAATCGATAAGTCTGTAATGGCAGGCGTAATCATCCGTTCGGGTGATATGGTCATTGATGGCAGCGTACGCGGCCGTCTTGAACGCCTTGCAGACGTCTTGCAGTCTTAAGGGGACTGGAGCATGCAACTGAATTCCACCGAAATCAGCGAACTGATCAAGCAGCGCATTGCTCAGTTCAGTGTTGTGAGTGAAGCTCACAACGAAGGTACTATTGTTTCTGTAAGTGACGGTGTTATCCGCATCCACGGCCTGGCCGATTGTATGCAGGGTGAGATGATTTCCCTGCCGGGTAACCGTTACGCTATCGCACTGAACCTGGAGCGCGACTCCGTAGGTGCAGTTGTGATGGGTCCATACGCTGACCTCGCCGAAGGCATGAAGGTTAAGTGTACTGGCCGTATTCTGGAAGTGCCGGTTGGCCGTGGCCTGCTGGGTCGCGTTGTTAACACCCTGGGTGCGCCAATCGACGGTAAAGGTCCGGTTGAGCACGATGGCTTCTCTCCAATCGAAGTTATCGCACCAGGCGTTATCGACCGTCAGTCCGTAGATCAGCCTGTTCAGACAGGTTATAAGTCCGTTGATGCCATGATCCCAATCGGTCGTGGTCAGCGTGAACTGATCATCGGTGACCGTCAGACCGGTAAAACCGCGATGGCTATCGACGCCATCATCAACCAGCGTGACTCCGGCATCAAATGCGTGTACGTGGCTATCGGCCAGAAAGCGTCCACCATTTCTAACGTGGTTCGTAAACTGGAAGAGCACGGCGCACTGTCTAACACCATCGTTGTGGTAGCAACCGCGTCTGAATCTGCTGCACTGCAATACCTGGCGCCATACGCCGGTTGCGCAATGGGCGAATACTTCCGTGACCGCGGTGAAGATGCGCTGATTGTATACGATGACCTGTCTAAACAGGCTGTTGCTTATCGTCAGGTTTCCCTGCTGCTCCGTCGTCCACCTGGACGTGAAGCGTTCCCTGGCGACGTATTCTACCTCCACTCTCGTCTGCTGGAGCGTGCTTCCCGCGTTAACGCGGAATACGTCGAGAACTTCACCAAAGGTGAAGTGAAAGGTAAAACGGGCTCTCTGACTGCTCTGCCGATCATTGAAACCCAGGCGGGTGACGTTTCTGCGTTCGTTCCGACCAACGTAATCTCCATTACCGATGGTCAGATCTTCCTGGAAACCAACCTGTTTAACTCCGGTATTCGTCCGGCGGTTAACCCGGGTATCTCCGTATCCCGTGTTGGTGGTGCTGCTCAGACCAAGATCATCAAGAAACTGTCCGGTGGTATCCGTACCGCGCTGGCACAGTATCGTGAACTGGCTGCGTTCTCTCAGTTCGCATCCGATCTGGACGAAGCAACCCGTAAACAGCTGAGCCACGGTCAGAAAGTGACCGAGCTGCTGAAGCAGAAACAGTACGCACCAATGTCTGTTGCTCAGCAGGGCCTGGTACTGTTCGCGGCTGAACGCGGTTACCTCGAAGATGTGGAACTGGCGAAAATCGGTAGCTTCGAAGCCGCTCTGCTGGCTTACGTCGACCGTGATCACGCTCCGCTGATGCAAGAGATCAACCAGACCGGTGGCTATAACGACGAAATCGAAGGCAAGCTGAAAGCTATCCTCGATTCCTTCAAAGCAACCCAATCCTGGTAATCGTCCGGCGGCTTGTCTCAGGACAAGCCGCCTGGCATTGAGGAGAAGCTCATGGCCGGCGCAAAAGAGATACGTAGTAAGATCGCAAGCGTCCAGAACACGCAAAAGATCACTAAAGCGATGGAGATGGTCGCCGCTTCCAAAATGCGTAAATCGCAGGATCGCATGGCGGCCAGCCGTCCTTATGCAGAAACCATGCGCAAAGTGATTGGTCACCTTGCAAACGGTAATCTGGAATATAAGCACCCTTACCTGGAAGAACGCGACGTTAAGCGCGTGGGCTACCTGGTGGTGTCGACCGACCGTGGTCTGTGTGGCGGCTTGAACATTAACCTGTTCAAAAAACTGCTGGCGGATATGAAAGCATGGTCTGAAAAAGGCGTTCAGTGCGATATCGCAATGATCGGCTCTAAAGGCGTCTCTTTCTTTAACTCCGTTGGTGGCAACATTGTCGCTCAGGTGACCGGTATGGGTGATAACCCGTCCCTGTCCGAACTGATCGGCCCGGTTAAAGTGATGTTGCAGGCCTATGATGAAGGCCGTCTGGACAGACTGTACGTTGTCAGCAACAAATTCATTAACACCATGTCTCAGGTTCCAACGCTCACTCAGATGCTGCCGTTACCGGCATCAGAAGATGACGAGCTGAAGCAAAAAGCCTGGGATTACCTGTATGAACCCGATCCGAAACCGCTGCTGGATACCCTGCTGCGTCGTTACGTTGAATCTCAGGTTTATCAGGGCGTTGTAGAAAACCTGGCCAGCGAGCAGGCCGCACGAATGGTGGCGATGAAAGCCGCGACCGATAATGGCGGCAGCCTGATTAAAGAGCTGCAGTTGGTTTACAACAAAGCTCGTCAGGCCAGCATTACTCAGGAACTCACCGAGATCGTCTCGGGGGCCGCCGCGGTTTAACCAGGTTTACGAATTACGTAGAGGATTCAAGATGGCTACTGGAAAGATTGTCCAGGTAATCGGCGCCGTGGTGGACGTCGAGTTCCCTCAGGACGCCGTACCACGCGTGTACGACGCGCTTGAGGTACAGAATGGTAACGAGAGCCTGGTGCTGGAAGTTCAGCAGCAGCTCGGCGGCGGTATCGTGCGTACCATCGCGATGGGTTCTTCCGACGGTCTGCGTCGTGGTCTGGAAGTCAAAGACCTCGAGCACCCGATCGAAGTCCCGGTAGGTAAAGCAACACTGGGTCGTATCATGAACGTATTGGGTCAGCCAATCGACATGAAAGGTGACATCGGTGAAGAAGAGCGTTGGGCTATCCACCGCGCAGCACCTTCCTACGAAGAGCTGTCCAGCTCTCAGGAACTGCTGGAAACCGGTATCAAAGTTATCGACCTGATGTGTCCGTTCGCGAAGGGCGGTAAAGTCGGTCTGTTCGGTGGTGCGGGTGTTGGTAAAACCGTAAACATGATGGAGCTGATCCGTAACATCGCGATCGAGCACTCCGGTTACTCCGTGTTTGCGGGCGTAGGTGAACGTACTCGTGAGGGTAACGATTTCTACCACGAAATGACCGACTCCAACGTACTGGACAAAGTATCCCTGGTTTACGGCCAGATGAACGAGCCACCAGGAAACCGTCTGCGCGTTGCGCTGACCGGTCTGACGATGGCTGAGAAGTTCCGTGATGAAGGCCGTGACGTTCTGCTGTTCGTTGATAACATCTATCGTTACACCCTGGCCGGTACGGAAGTATCTGCACTGCTGGGTCGTATGCCTTCAGCGGTAGGTTATCAGCCTACGCTGGCGGAAGAGATGGGTGTTCTTCAGGAACGTATCACCTCTACCAAAACCGGTTCTATCACCTCCGTTCAGGCGGTATACGTACCTGCGGATGACTTGACTGACCCATCTCCAGCAACCACCTTTGCTCACTTAGACGCAACCGTGGTACTGAGCCGTCAGATCGCGTCTCTGGGTATCTACCCGGCCGTTGACCCGCTGGACTCCACCAGCCGTCAGCTGGATCCACTGGTTGTGGGTCAGGAACACTACGACACCGCGCGTGGCGTACAGTCCCTGCTGCAGCGTTACCAGGAACTGAAAGACATCATCGCCATCCTGGGTATGGATGAACTGTCTGAAGAAGACAAACTGGTGGTAGCACGTGCGCGTAAGATCCAGCGCTTCCTGTCCCAGCCGTTCTTCGTTGCGGAAGTATTCACCGGTTCTCCGGGTAAATACGTTTCCCTGAAAGACACCATCCGTGGCTTTAAAGGCATTATGGAAGGCGAATACGACCACCTGCCAGAGCAGGCGTTCTACATGGTTGGTTCCATCGAAGAAGCCGTGGAAAAAGCCAAAAAACTTTAACGCCTTAATCGGAGGGTGATATGGCAATGACTTACCACCTGGACGTCGTCAGCGCAGAGCAACAAATGTTCTCTGGTCTGGTCGAGAAAATCCAGGTAACGGGTAGTGAAGGTGAACTGGGTATTTTCCCGGGTCACGCACCGCTGCTCACCGCCATTAAGCCTGGTATGATCCGCATCGTTAAACAGTTCGGTCACGAAGAGTTTATCTATCTGTCCGGCGGCATTCTTGAAGTGCAGCCTGGCAGTGTGACCGTTCTGGCCGATACCGCTATCCGTGGCCAGGATCTCGACGAAGCGCGAGCCCTGGAATCGAAGCGTAAGGCTGAAGAGCACATTAGCAGCTCTCATGGTGACGTGGATTACGCTCAGGCGTCTGCGGAGCTGGCCAAAGCGATCGCGAAACTGCGCGTTATCGAGTTGACCAAAAAAGCGATGTAACACCGGCTTGAAAAGCACAAAAGCCAGTCTGGATACCAGGCTGGCTTTTTTTTTCGGCCTTAATTCATGATGAAAAAGATGTAGAATTTTAAGCTTCAAACGTTTTTACTTCACACTCAAACTACCGTCAGGATGCGTATGTCAAACAGTGCGATGAGCGTGGTGATTCTTGCCGCTGGCAAAGGGACCCGCATGTATTCCGATCTGCCTAAGGTGCTCCACACGCTTGCAGGAAAGCCAATGGTGCAGCATGTCATTGATGCAGCGAACGAGCTGGGTGCCAGTCAGGTCCACCTGGTCTACGGCCACGGCGGCGATCTGCTTAAAAAGACGCTGAGCGATGACAAGCTCAACTGGGTGCTTCAGGCCGAACAGCTGGGCACAGGCCATGCGATGCAGCAGGCTGCGCCTTTCTTTGCGGATGACGAAGATATTTTAATGCTTTACGGCGATGTCCCGCTGATCTCCGTTGAAACCCTGACTCGCCTGCGTGAAGCCAAACCGCAGGGCGGCATCGGTTTGTTGACCGTCGTGCTGGACGATCCAAGCGGTTATGGCCGCATCACCCGTGAAAACGGCAACGTCACAGGTATTGTTGAGCATAAAGATGCCAGCGACGAACAGCGCCAGATTCAGGAGATCAACACCGGTATTCTGATTGCCAACGGCGCGGATATGAAGCGCTGGCTGTCCAGACTCGACAATAACAACGCGCAGGGTGAATACTACATCACCGACATCATTGCGATGGCGTACCACGAAGGGCGTGATATTGCCGCCGTTCATCCGGCGCGCATCAGCGAAACGGACGGCGTGAACAACCGCCTGCAGCTTTCCCGTCTTGAGCGTATTTATCAGTCCGAGCAGGCCGAAAAACTGCTGCTTGCGGGCGTGATGCTGCGCGATCCGGCGCGTTTCGATCTGCGTGGTTCGTTATCTCACGGGCGTGACGTTGAAATTGATACGAACGTTATCCTCGAAGGTCACGTCACGCTGGGCAATCGCGTCAAAATTGGCGCCGGCTGCGTGATTAAAAACAGCGTCATCGGCGACGACTGCGAAATCAGCCCGTACAGCGTGGTGGAAGATGCTCGTCTGGATGCGGCCTGTACCATCGGCCCGTTTGCGCGTCTGCGCCCGGGCGCTGAGCTGCTGGAAGGCGCTCACGTGGGTAACTTCGTGGAAATGAAAAAAGCGCGTCTGGGTAAAGGCTCGAAAGCCGGTCATCTGACCTATCTGGGCGACGCGGAAATTGGCAATAACGTGAATATTGGTGCAGGGACTATTACCTGTAACTATGACGGCGCGAATAAGTTTAAAACCATCATCGGTGACGACGTGTTTGTTGGCTCCGATACGCAGCTGGTGGCGCCTGTTACCGTGGGTAACGGGGTGACCATTGCCGCGGGAACAACCGTTACGCGCGATGTGGCCGAGAACGAGCTGGTGTTAAGCCGCGTTCCGCAGGTCAGCAAGCAGGGCTGGAAACGCCCGGAGAAGAAAAAGTAACAACAAGGCGGGTGGCGCTACGCTACCCGCCCTACGATTGAGTAGGCCTGATAGGCGTAGCCGTCATCAGGCAAACCCGGGAGAGGAGATAAATATATATTTCCCCCCATAAGCAGTACCCATAAAAATAACCCCACTCTCTACAAGGCTCGGGGCGCCCGGAAAGGGTAAATACAGGTCAGCGACAACGCAGGCATAATGCCTAAATTCGGAATCTAAAATTATGTGTGGAATTGTTGGCGCAGTTGCGCAGCGTGATATTGCTGAAATCCTTCTCGAAGGTTTACGTCGTCTGGAATACCGTGGTTACGACTCAGCCGGTCTGGCTGTCGTCGATGCAGAAGGTCATATGACCCGTCTGCGTCGTCTCGGTAAAGTGCAGATGCTGGCCCAGGCCGCGGAAGAACATCCGCTGCACGGTGGGACCGGTATTGCTCACACCCGCTGGGCGACGCACGGCGAACCGTCTGAAGGTAACGCGCACCCGCATGTGTCTGAACACATCGTGGTCGTGCACAACGGCATTATCGAAAACCACGAACCGCTGCGCGAAGAACTGAAAGCGCGCGGCTACACCTTCGTCTCTGAAACTGACACCGAAGTGATTGCTCACCTGGTGCACTGGGAGCTGGAGCAGGGCGGCACGCTGCGTGATGCGGTGCTGCGTGCTATCCCTCAGCTGCGCGGTGCGTACGGTACGGTGATCATGGATTCCCGCGATCCGTCCACATTGCTGGCCGCGCGTTCCGGTAGCCCGATGGTTATCGGTCTGGGCATGGGTGAAAACTTCATCGCTTCTGACCAGCTGGCGCTCCTGCCGGTTACCCGTCGCTTTATCTTCCTCGAAGAGGGGGATATCGCGGAAGTGACCCGTCGCAGCGTGACCGTCTTCGATACCAAAGGCGAGCAGGTGAAACGTCAGGAGATCGAATCGAATCTGCAGTACGACGCGGGCGACAAAGGCGCTTACCGTCACTACATGCAGAAAGAGATTTACGAGCAGCCAAACGCCATCAAAAACACCCTGACCGGGCGCATCAGCCACGGTGAAGTGGATCTGAGCGAGCTGGGCGCAAACGCGAACGAACTGCTCGGCAAGGTTGAGCACATTCAGATCGTGGCCTGCGGCACGTCTTACAACTCCGGTATGGTCTCTCGCTACTGGTTTGAATCCCTGGCTGGCGTGCCGTGCGATGTGGAAATCGCGTCTGAATTCCGCTATCGCAAATCCGCGGTGCGTCGTAACAGCCTGATGATCACCCTTTCCCAGTCTGGCGAAACGGCGGATACCCTGGCAGCGCTGCGTCTGTCTAAAGAGCTGGGTTACCTGGGCTCTCTGGCTATCTGTAACGTTCCTGGCTCATCGCTGGTGCGTGAGTCCGATCTGGCGCTGATGACCAAAGCGGGCACCGAAATCGGTGTGGCCTCTACCAAAGCGTTTACCACTCAGCTGACCGTTCTGCTGATGCTGGTGGCGAAGCTGGCGCGTCTGAAAGGTGAAGATGCGTCCGTTGAGCACGACATCGTTCACGGCCTGCAGGCGCTGCCGAGCCGTATTGAGCAGATGCTGTCTCAGGACAAACGCATAGAAGCTCTGGCGGAAGATTTCTCCGACAAACATCACGCCCTGTTCCTGGGTCGTGGCGATCAGTATCCGATTGCGCTGGAAGGCGCGCTGAAGCTGAAAGAGATCTCCTACATTCACGCTGAAGCCTATGCGGCAGGCGAGCTGAAGCACGGCCCGCTGGCGCTGATTGACGCGGATATGCCGGTCATCGTTGTGGCACCAAACAACGAACTGCTGGAAAAACTGAAGTCTAACATCGAAGAAGTGCGCGCCCGCGGCGGTGTTCTGTACGTCTTCGCCGACAAAGATGCCGGTTTTGTCAGTAACGACAACATGCACATAATCGAGATGCCGCATGTGGAAGAGGTTATCGCACCAATCTTCTACACCGTTCCGCTGCAGCTGCTGGCCTATCACGTTGCCCTGATCAAAGGCACCGACGTTGACCAGCCGCGTAACCTGGCGAAATCGGTTACCGTAGAATAATCCCTTCAGGCTCCACCTTCGGGTGGAGCTTTTTTATCCCGCCCGGTTTGTTTTTCATCAATCCTTTCTCGTTTTTAATAATGACAATTTGTCATCTTCAGCTACTTTTTTCAGTGTCACATAAAGAAAATATTTCTGAAAACGCCTTGTCATAAAAGTGGCTAACAAGATGAAAATTAAGCTTTCTTTTGCTTATTTTTAAGTGAAATTAACGTTGTCATAAAACTGTCATAATTCGTACATTTATCTGTCACCTGTTTGTCCTATTTTGCTCATCGTAGCCACTAAACAACGATTTACGAAAATCTTGCAGGAGACATTATGAAAGTTATGCGTACCACTGTCGCAACTGTTGTCGCCGCGACCTTATCTCTGAGCGCGTTCTCTGTATTTGCAGAAGCAAGCCTGACTGGCGCTGGTGCAACCTTCCCTGCGCCGGTGTATGCCAAATGGGCAGATACCTACCAGAAAGAAACCGGTAACAAGGTTAACTATC
The DNA here is from genome assembly GCF_003144775.1 of Enterobacter sp. CGMCC 5087. Lineage (NCBI taxonomy): Bacteria > Pseudomonadati > Pseudomonadota > Gammaproteobacteria > Enterobacterales > Enterobacteriaceae > Enterobacter > Enterobacter sp. CGMCC 5087. The sequence goes on from NZ_QFXN01000284.1 coordinate 26,964, forward strand.
AGGGTATCGGCTCCTCCGGTGGCGTTAAACAAATTACCGCGAACACTGTTGATTTCGGCGCATCAGACGCTCCGCTGTCTGATGACAAACTGGCTCAGGAAGGCCTGTTCCAGTTCCCTACCGTGATCGGTGGCGTGGTCCTGGCCATCAACCTGCCGGGCGTGAAGTCGGGTGAGCTGGTGCTGGACGGCAAAACGCTGGGTGACATCTACCTGGGCAAAATCAAAAAATGGGATGACGAAGCGATCGCTAAACTCAACCCAGGCCTGAAGCTGCCTTCTCAGAACATCGCCGTGGTTCGCCGCGCGGATGGTTCCGGTACCTCTTTCGTGTTCACCAGCTACCTGGCAAAAGTGAACGAAGAGTGGAAATCTAAAGTCGGCTCCGGCTCTACCGTTAACTGGCCAACCGGTCTGGGCGGTAAAGGTAACGACGGTATCGCCGCGTTCGTACAGCGTCTGCCTGGCTCCATCGGCTACGTAGAGTATGCGTACGCGAAGCAGAACAACCTGTCCTACACCAAACTGGTTTCAGCCGACGGCAAACCGGTTAGCCCAACCGAAGAGAACTTTGCTAACGCCGCGAAAGGCGCTGACTGGAGCAAATCCTTCGCGCAGGATCTGACTAACCAGAAAGGCGAAGGTGCGTGGCCAATCACCTCTACCACCTTCATTCTGGTTCACAAAGAGCAGAAGAAACCTGAGCAGGGCGCCGAAGTGCTGAAGTTCTTCGACTGGGCGTACAAAAACGGCGGCAAACAGGCTAACGCCCTGGATTACGCTACCCTGCCGGACAACGTGGTTGAGCAGATTCGTGCTGCATGGAAAACCAACGTGAAAGACAGCAGCGGTAAAGCGCTGTACTAACAGGATATATTTAACGAAGATGGCGGGTGGCGCTGCGCTTACCCGCCCTACGGTTTAAGCTGTAGGCCCGGTAAGCGTTAGCGCCACCGGGCATATTCGTAAAAACGTCTCAAACAGAAGAGTAATTTATGGCTGCAACCAAGCCTGCATTTAACCCTCCGGGTAAAAAAGGTGACATGATTTTCAGCGCGCTGGTCAAACTGGCTGCGCTGATTGTGCTATTGCTGCTGGGCGGCATTATCGTGTCTCTGATTTTCTCCTCATGGCCGAGCATCCAGAAATTCGGTTTTTCCTTCCTGTGGACCAAAGAGTGGGACGCGCCGAACGACATCTACGGTGCCCTGGTGCCGATTTACGGCACGCTGGTGACCTCGTTCATCGCCCTGCTGATTGCGGTTCCGGTGAGCTTTGGTATTGCCCTGTTCCTGACGGAGCTGGCGCCGGGCTGGCTGCGACGCCCGCTGGGTATTGCCATCGAACTGCTGGCGGCTATTCCAAGTATCGTTTACGGCATGTGGGGTCTGTTCATCTTTGCTCCGCTGTTCGCAACGTATTTCCAGGAACCGGTCGGTAACGTGCTTTCCGCTATTCCGTTTGTGGGGGCCCTGTTCTCTGGCCCGGCTTTCGGTATTGGCATTCTGGCGGCAGGTGTGATCCTCGCCATCATGATTATTCCTTACATTGCGGCGGTCATGCGCGATGTCTTCGAACAAACGCCGGTGATGATGAAAGAGTCGGCCTACGGCATCGGCTGCACCACCTGGGAAGTTATCTGGCGCATTGTCCTTCCGTTCACCAAAAATGGGGTGATCGGGGGCGTGATGCTGGGTTTAGGTCGTGCGCTGGGTGAAACCATGGCGGTCACCTTTATCATCGGTAACACCTACCAGCTCGACAGCGCGTCGCTCTACATGCCGGGTAACAGTATTACCTCGGCGCTGGCGAATGAATTTGCGGAAGCGGAATCGGGGCTGCACGTGGCGGCGCTGATGGAGCTGGGTCTGATTCTGTTCGTTATCACCTTCATTGTTCTGGCGATTTCCAAGCTGATGATTATGCGCCTCGCTAAAAATGAGGGGGCACGCTAATGGCCACTCTCGAAATGCAAGCTACCGCTGAACTGGCGGAATCCCGCCGCAAAATGCAGGCCAGACGCCGCATGAAAAACCGTATTGCCCTGTCGCTCTCTATGGCGACGATGGCATTCGGCCTGTTCTGGCTGGTCTGGATCCTCTTCTCGACGGTCGTTCGCGGGATTGACGGGATGTCACTGTCGCTGTTCACCGAAATGACGCCGCCGCCGAACACGGCGGGTGGTGGCCTGGCGAATGCCCTGGCGGGCAGCGGCCTGCTGATCCTCTGGGCGACGGTCTTCGGCACCCCGCTGGGCATCATGGCGGGCATCTACCTGGCAGAATACGGTCGTAAATCCTGGCTGGCCGAAGTCATTCGCTTCATCAACGACATTCTGCTGTCTGCACCTTCTATCGTCGTGGGTCTGTTTGTTTACACCGTGGTGGTGGCGCAGATGGAACACTTCTCCGGCTGGGCGGGCGTGATTGCCCTGGCGCTGCTGCAGGTGCCGATTGTTATTCGAACCACCGAGAACATGCTGAAACTGGTGCCGGACAGCCTGCGCGAAGCGGCTTATGCGCTGGGTACGCCGAAATGGAAGATGATCTCTGCGATTACGCTGAAGGCGTCCGTCTCCGGGATCATGACCGGTATCCTGCTGGCGGTTGCGCGTATCGCGGG
>NZ_QFXN01000285.1:0-21105 GCF_003144775.1 Enterobacter sp. CGMCC 5087
TTACGTCTCTCTCCAACCAGTTCTGGAGCACGGACATGATGCAGCCGATCGCAAACCTGCCGGTGACGATCTTTAAATTTGCGATGAGCCCATTCGCGGAATGGCAGCAGCTGGCCTGGGCCGGGGTGCTGATCATTACCCTTTGCGTACTGTTGCTGAACATTCTGGCGCGCGTCATTTTCGCGAAGAAGAAACACGGTTAATTTTTTACGGCGCGGCAGCTCGCGGCGCCGAATGAGGAAATGAGTCAATGAGTATGGTTGATACTGCCCCGGGTAAGATTCAGGTTCGTGATTTGAACTTCTACTACGGCAAATTCCATGCCCTGAAGAACATCAACCTGGATATCGCGAAGAACCAGGTCACGGCATTTATCGGTCCGTCCGGCTGCGGAAAATCCACGCTGCTGCGTACCTTTAACAAAATGTATTCGCTCTATCCGGAGCAGCGCGCTGAAGGTGAAATCATCCTGGACGGTGAAAACATTCTGACCCAGGCGCAGGATATCGCCCTGCTGCGCGCGAAAGTGGGGATGGTGTTCCAGAAACCAACGCCGTTCCCGATGTCCATTTACGACAACATCGCGTTTGGCGTTCGCCTGTTTGAAAAGCTCTCCCGTGCCGATATGGACGAGCGCGTGCAGTGGGCGTTGACCAAGGCCGCATTATGGAACGAAACCAAAGATAAGTTGCACCAGAGCGGTTACTCTCTCTCCGGTGGTCAGCAGCAGCGTCTGTGCATTGCGCGCGGTATCGCTATTCGCCCGGAAGTGTTGCTGCTGGATGAACCGTGTTCAGCGCTGGACCCGATCTCAACCGGCCGTATTGAAGAGCTTATCACCGAGCTGAAGCAGGATTACACCGTGGTTATCGTGACCCATAACATGCAGCAGGCTGCACGTTGTTCCGATCACACGGCGTTTATGTACCTGGGCGAGTTGATTGAGTTCAGCGATACGGACGCGCTGTTCACCAGGCCCGCGAAGAAACAAACCGAAGATTATATTACTGGCCGCTACGGTTGATTTGCCTTAGTGCATGTGGAGAAACCATGGACAACCTCAATCTTAATAAACATATTTCCGGCCAGTTCAACGCAGAGCTGGAAAGCATTCGCACCCAGGTAATGACCATGGGCGGCATGGTCGAGCAGCAGCTTTCTGATGCGATTACGGCAATGCACAACCAGGACAGCGAGCTGGCGAAGCGCGTCATTGAAGGCGACAAAAACGTCAACATGATGGAAGTCGCTATCGACGAGGCCTGCGTGCGCATTATCGCGAAACGCCAGCCAACGGCGAGCGACCTGCGTCTGGTGATGGCGATCATCAAAACCATCGCCGAGCTGGAGCGTATTGGTGACGTTGCGGATAAAATCTGCCGCACCGCGCTGGAGAAATTCTCTCAGCAGCACCAGCCCCTGCTGGTGAGCCTGGAGTCGCTGGGCCGCCACACCGTGCAGATGCTGCACGATGTGCTGGATGCCTTTGCGCGTATGGACCTGGACGAAGCGGTGCGTATCTACCGTGAAGACAAGAAGGTCGACCAGGAGTATGAAGGCATCGTGCGTCAGCTGATGACCTACATGATGGAAGATTCACGTACGATCCCAAGCGTACTGACCGCCCTGTTCTGCGCGCGCTCTATTGAGCGTATCGGCGACCGCTGCCAGAATATTTGCGAATACATCTTCTACTTCGTGAAAGGTCAGGACTTCCGTCACGTGGGCGGCGACGAGCTGGACAAGCTGCTGGCGGGTAAAGATCCGAAAGAGTGATTTTTACCCTCACCCTAACCCTCTCCCCTGGGGAGAGGGTCGGGGTGAGGGGAAAACTCAGCGAGTAATATTCCACCCGCGCGCCTTCCACAGCGCTGGCAGCTGCGCCAGATCGGTAAAGGTCGTCACGTTGGGATGATCGATCGGCTTGTTGTGCGGATCGGCGCAGAAGTAAAACACCTCCATCCCCGCATCAATCCCTGACTGCGCGCCTGCAGACGAGTCATCCACCAGAATGCAGTTCTCTACGTTAACGTTCATCGCTTTTGCCGCATGGAACATCAGCGCAGGGTCCGGCTTCCAGCGCTGGATATCGTAGCCGCTGAACAGCTTTTCCGGGAAATGGTGCAACATCTCAAGCTTGCCCAGCGAGTGCTGCATTTTGCTGACCGGGCCGTTAGAGACCACGCAGACTGGCACCGTCATCGCATCCAGCAGCCCGTTTGCGCCCGGAATGACCTCCAGCTCCGAATCAAACAGGCGTGCGACCTCGGCGCGGTACACCGGTTCCAGATCCGCTTTCGCCAGCTCCACACCGTGTTCTTCGTTAATGATGTCGATGATCTCGTAGAGCTTCACGCCCTTAAAGCGTTTAAACACCTCTTCAAGTTCCAGCGTAATGCCAAATTCCTGGAACATAGTGACATACGCGCGGGAACAAATGACCTCACTGTCGACCAGCGTACCGTCGCAGTCGAAAAATACCGCTTCAATTCCGGACATGCCTTTCCCTTTTAACAAGTTTAACGTTTACGTACGGCAGTTCACCGGGACGCAATCGTTGCCGTATAAGCAAAATCAATGAAAAAAGTATCACATAACCGCCACTATTGTCGCATTTTGGTATAGGATAGCGACGAATTTTCCCTCCTTGTTCGGAAATTGATGATGAGTCAACAACACACTACCCAGACGTCTGGTCAGGGTCTGCTTGAGCGCGTTTTTAAACTGCGCGAGCACGGCACAACGGCACGCACCGAAGTGATCGCTGGTTTCACCACCTTCCTGACGATGGTCTATATCGTTTTTGTGAACCCTCAAATTCTGGGCGTTGCTGGCATGGATACCAGCGCCGTCTTCGTTACAACCTGTCTGATCGCGGCCCTTGGCAGCATTCTGATGGGTGTGTTCGCTAACCTGCCGGTTGCGCTGGCACCGGCGATGGGCCTGAATGCGTTCTTCGCATTCGTGGTGGTTCAGGCGATGGGTCTGCCGTGGCAGGTTGGCATGGGCGCCATCTTCTGGGGCGCGGTTGGCCTGCTGCTGCTGACCATTTTCCGCGTACGTTACTGGATGATTGCGAACATTCCCGTGAGTCTGCGCGTGGGCATCACCAGCGGTATCGGTCTGTTCATCGGTATGATGGGGCTGAAAAACGCCGGCGTTATCGTGGCGAACCCGGAAACGCTGGTGAGCATCGGTCACCTGACCTCTCATAACGTGCTGCTGGGCGTGCTGGGCTTCTTTATCATCGCGATCCTGGCTTCCCGTAATATCCACGCGGCGGTGCTGGTCTCCATCGTGGTCACCACCCTGCTGGGCTGGATGCTGGGCGACGTTCACTATAACGGTATCGTCTCAGCGCCACCGAGCGTTTCTACCGTGATTGGTCACGTCGATCTGGCGGGTTCCCTGAACCTGGGCCTGGCGGGCGTGATTTTCTCCTTCATGCTGGTCAACCTGTTTGACTCCTCCGGCACGCTGATTGGCGTGACCGACAAAGCGGGTCTGGCGGATGAGAAAGGGAAATTCCCGCGCATGAAGCAGGCGCTGTTTGTGGACAGCGTCTCCTCTGTGACCGGTGCTTTTATCGGAACCTCGTCCGTTACCGCGTACATTGAATCGTCTTCCGGCGTGTCCGTGGGCGGCCGTACCGGCCTGACTGCGGTGGTCGTGGGTATTCTGTTCCTGCTGGTGATCTTCCTCTCTCCGCTGGCGGGTATGGTTCCACCGTATGCGGCAGCCGGCGCACTGATCTATGTGGGTGTGCTGATGACCTCCAGCCTGTCACGCGTGAAGTGGGATGATTTAACCGAAGCGGTGCCAGCGTTTATTACCGCCGTGATGATGCCGTTCAGCTTCTCGATTACCGAAGGCATCGCGCTGGGCTTTATCTCTTACTGCGTAATGAAGATCGGTACCGGCCGCTTCCGCGACCTCAGCCCGTGCGTCATCGTTGTGGCGCTGCTGTTTGTGCTGAAGATTGTGTTTATTGATGCCAAATAAACAGCAAGCCCTTTTCGAAGAAAAGGGCTTTAGTGTTTGCACCCTCTCCCGTGGGAGAGGGCTGGGGTGAGGGCATCAGGCCGCTCCGGTCTACGCCTTCACCCGCTTAATATAATCCCCAAACGCCGTCAGCTGGCCAGACAGATGATCGCGCGTGCTCTGATCCACCACTTCACCCGTTTGCGGGTCGACCTTGTTCTGAATCACACCACCCATAAATTCCGGCTTGTTCATGACCATCGCATCCAGGAACACCAGGATCTGACGCAGGTGATACTGGCAGCGCGCGCCGCCAATCGCGCCCATTGAGCTGGTCTGAATCAACACCGGTTTGCCTGACAGCGGCTGCTCAGGTAAGCGGGACAGCCAGTCGATGGCATTCTTCAGGCCACCCGGAACCGAATAGTTATACTCCGGCGTGACGATGACCACGCCGTCAGCCTGGCGGATCTGCTCTGCCAGCGCCTCAACGCTCTGCGGAAAACCCTCTTCCTGCTGTACGTCAGCGTCATACAGCGGAATATCGCCAATAGACGGCAGGGCGCTAATTTCCATTCCTGCCGGTGCCAGCTGTGGCAGCGTGCGGGCAACCATCCCGTTAAATGAACCTTTGCGCAGGCTTCCCAGTAACGTAACTACTTTCAACGTATCAGACATGATTACTCCTGTTTCATCATGATGACCCTGATCGGATCAGCTAAGGGTGAATGCTTTTTCTGCCGGTAAACTGGTTAAACGCATCAGGCGTGCGGCGGGCTCGTTGGCACGCTCGGGCACATCAGGAAGGCTACGCCATCCCTGTTGGCTGTCAAATTCCCAGATTTTCATGCGTTCGATGGCGGGGGTAACCGCAATGGACCAAATGAGCACATCCTCTGCGTCGCTGAGAGCCTCTACCAGCGTGGCCTGAGCGGCACGCAGACGTCCGGAGCCTGGCAGCAGCTGCAGCAGGCTGGCGTCGTCTGAGGCGCATCCACAGAGCTTGCGAATGCTCTGGCGCAGGGTAATGAGCTGGGCTCGGGCTTCGACAGGATCGTTCTGGTTGCGTACCCACAGCTTCTCATTGCTGGAGAGCGGATAGTCTTCATGCGCATTACCGCCATGGAAGCTGCGCGTCGCGCGCTGGAGTTCCATATCCAGCCCACAATCCCCTTCAGTGGTCAGCGCGACGCCAATGATATTGCCCGCGTAGGCAATCGAAAAACGAGGGAGGTCCGGGTCGGCAAAGACCGGGCGGCCTTCGGGTTGGGTAATGATGTCCGGTAGCTCGCTGGTGCCGTACAGCATAAACAGCAGTTCTGCGAGAAGCGCTCTGGACGCTAAAAACCGCGTTCTGCGGTGTTCCGGGAGAGTGAGTGCTTCCGTGTGACAGGCTGAAGAAATTCTTCCCGATACGAGACGTCCTTCCGTAAGTATCCCTCTTGCAAAGTGCGTAGCCATTTTTCGCTCCTTGATAATGGTCGTAATCGGTTAAACGGTTACATGATTATCGCTTAACTTGACTCCTGTTTTAATCAGTAAATGGGAGTAAGAGAAGCCTCAGGACCGAACTTTACATTTTCTTAGGCAAAAATTGGATCGCTGGCACCGTACAGTGCCTTGATGGTTTCCCGCAGCCAAAGGATTTTCGGATTATGGCTGTTCCGTTTATGCCAGATCAGCGTGAAGGGAACGGTAAGCTTTTCAGCCTGCGCTTCGTCAATGGGAATGGGCAGCGCGATCAGCTTCCGCTGGTGGAGTTGATTGTAGTGATGGCAGTAGTGCGGAGCCGTGGCGATATAGTTGTGACCGGGCTGCGCTGCCATAAACATCGACTGCTCAAAGCCCGGCACGCTCATGGCAATGTTTCTCTCCCGACCCATCTCCTTTAGCACTTCGTCCAGTGCCCAGGTGTCGCTGCGTTCCCAGAAGATGCTGATGTGCGGGTAGCGCAGGAAGGTCTCAAGATTCCATTCGTCCTGTAGCGCGGGGTGATCCTCACGCAGATACACGCACGGACGGTCGCTGAACAGGATCTCATAGTCGATGAACCACGGCATTAGCTTCAGCAATTCACGCGATCGCGGGTGCGTTTCGCGTCCGGTGAATCCCAGATCCACCTCTCCGCGCGTAATGGCGTCCAGCGAGTCATAATCCCAGTGACGCATCTTCACCGTAGCCTGCGGATAGCGCTGGTTCACCTGCTCCAGCAGGGCGTTAAAGCGGATCAGCATCAACGGCGTTTCGGCGGCCAGCACAAACGTTAGCCCGCCCGGGGAATCATGGTGGAATTTATCGAGGATCTGGTTGCCGATTTGCATCCAGTCAGCCAAATCCTGCTCGAGGCTTACCGTCAGCGGGGTCGGCAGCAGCCCCAACGGCGTTTTGACAAACAGCGGGTCGTCAAACCAGTCACGCAGCTTGGCCAGCGATTTACTCACCGCAGACGGCGTCACGTTCATCCGCTTCGCCGCTTTGGTGACGCTGCGCTCCTGCAGCAAAAGCTGCAGGCAAAGCAACAGGTTAAGATCGAGACTGCTGATGGGCTTCTTCATAATGCGCCGCGGGCTGGATGACCATAAGTAAGGTAATGCACAGTATGCTACAGCCAATCAGAACCCCGATCAGCATATTCAGCGCGTTAAGCCCGATGACCGCCGCCAGCCAAATCCACAGCGACGAGCCGCAGACCTGCGCAATTCCCAGCACCGAGCTTGCCACGCCTGCCCGCAGCGAGAAGGGGCCAAGCGCCTGGCTCATCGCCACGCCAAAGCCAACCGAGAACCCAGCACAAATAAGGGTAATACCCGCCAGCATCACCGCATGCGAGCTGGTGGTTGCCAGGATCGCGCCAGCCGTGAGGAATAAAACCTGTGAGGTCAGCATCAGCGTGCGCTGGCTGAAAACATTTAGCGCAAACGGGGTGGAGAACGAGACTGCCATACTGACCATGGCGGTTAATGCCATCACTGTTGAATACTCACCCCGATCGAAGCCCATGGTTTCCATCAGTAAAACCGGGGAAACGTTTACATAGGTCAGGATCACCGCCACGCTTAACGTGGTCACGGCCAGACGACTGAGGAAAAAGCGGTTGAGAAGCTTCTCTGCCGGGTGAAGGGTTGCGGTATGACCGGTATTCTGCGAGCCCGGGTGGGTCTCTTTCAGCACGGCGATGGACAGGATAAACACCAGCGCGCCCATCGCCGCCATGGTCCAGAACAGGCTCTGCCAAGGGAATTTCAGCATGATCAGATATCCCACGACCGGGGCCAGCACCGGGATGATACAGGTAATACCGTTCAGCATCGAAAGTACCTTAGCGCGACGCTGGGCGCTTAAGGTATCGCGCAAAATGGCAAAAGCGACGACGTAGCAGCCACCGGCGCCAATGCCCTGGATAAACCGTCCGGCCAGGAACAAGGTGCTGCTTTGCGCCTGTGAGCAGAGAAGAGAGGCCAGGGCAAAAATGATGGCGCCGCTTATCGCGACGGGTTGACGGCCTGCCTTATCCGCGATCTTCCCGGCAAAGACCATAGACGACGCCATCCCCGCGAGGTAGGCCGAAAACGCGATGTGCAGCTGCGCCTCGCTGGCGCCCAGATCGCGGGCGATGTGCGGCAATCCCACCAGATACATATCAATGCCGGACGGATAAAGCAGAACTAATGCGAAACTACAAAACAAAAAACGCGCCATAAACCCCCCATAGATGCAGGCATGCAGGATAGGGGGTGAAAAGGGATTAGGCGAGTTGCCATTTGGACAATGGTGATTTCCCTGGAGGAAATCACCATCAGCGATCGGGCCTTACTTACCGATACAGAAGCTCGAGAAAATCCGTCCCAGCAGATCGTCCGACGTAAACTCCCCGGTGATCTCGCTCAGATTCTGCTGCGCCAGACGCAGCTCTTCCGCCAGCAGTTCACCCGCCCACGCGCCGATCAGCTGCGCTTTACCCTGAACAAGGTGGTTTGCCGCCTCTTCCAGCGCCTGCAGGTGACGACGACGCGCCAGGAAGCCGCCTTCCATGCTGGTATCAAAGCCCATGCTCTGCTTGAGATGGTTACGCAGGTCGTCAACGCCTTCACCGGTACGCGCCGACAGGCGAATCAGTGAGTGACCATTCACATCGCTGATGCCCAGCGTTTCGCCGGTCACGTCCGCTTTGTTACGCACCACGGTGATCGGCAGCTTAGCCGGCAGGCGGGCGATAAAGTCCGGCCAGATCTCCGCCGGGTCAACGGCGTCGGTCGTGGTGCCGTCCACCATAAACAGCACACGGTCAGCCTGCTCGATCTCCTGCCAGGCGCGTTCGATACCGATGCGCTCAACCTCGTCGCTGGCATCGCGCAGGCCGGCGGTATCAATGATATGCAGCGGCATGCCGTCTATGTGGATATGCTCGCGCAGCACGTCGCGGGTGGTGCCGGCAATGTCGGTGACGATTGCCGCTTCACGGCCCGCCAGGGCGTTCAGCAGGCTCGATTTCCCGGCGTTAGGGCGTCCGGCAATCACCACCTTCATCCCTTCGCGCAGCAGGCTTCCCTGACGCGCTTCGGCGCGAACGGCGTCGAGATCGGCCATCACCTGGTTGAGCTGCGCTTCGATTTTACCGTCAGAGAGGAAGTCAATCTCCTCGTCCGGGAAGTCGATAGCCGCTTCCACGTAGATCCTGAGGTGAGTAAGTGCTTCCACAAGGTGATTTACGCGGGCGGAGAATGCCCCCTGCAGCGAGTTCAGGGCGGAGCGGGCCGCCTGTTCCGAGCTGGCGTCGATAAGGTCTGCAATCGCTTCTGCCTGAGCCAGGTCGAGCTTGTCGTTGAGGAAGGCACGCTCGGAGAACTCGCCCGGCTTCGCAATGCGCAGGCCCGGCAGGGTCAGGATCCGTTTTAACAGCAGGTCGAGGATAACCGGGCCGCCGTGGCCCTGCAGCTCCAGCACGTCTTCGCCGGTGAAAGAGTTCGGGCCGGGGAACCACAGCGCAATGCCCTGGTCCAGCGGCGTGCCGTCGGTATCTTTAAACGGCAGGTAATCAGCGTAGCGCGGCTTTGGCAGTTTACCCAGCACCGCTTCGGCCACCTCGCGCGCCTTCAGGCCGGAGATACGCAGAATGCCTACACCACCGCGTCCCGGTGGGGTTGCCTGGGCGACGATAGTGTCGTTATGGCTCATGGTTGGTCTCGTTCAATACAAATAAAAAAGGCGGTCAATCGACCGCCCTTATTTTAGCGTTAACTTATCGGATCAGGACTTTTTCTTTTCGCGGCTATGCAGGCCACGTTTTTCCAGACCACGGTAAATCAGCTGCTGCTGGATAATGGTCACCAGGTTGCTGACGATATAGTACAGCACCAGACCTGACGGGAACCACAGGAAGAACACGGTGAAGATGACCGGCATAAAGGTCATGATCTTCTGCTGCATCGGGTCGGTCACGGTGGTCGGCGACATCTTCTGGATGAAGAACATCGTCACGCCCATCAGGATCGGCAGGATGTAGTACGGGTCCTGTGCGGACAGGTCATGGATCCACAGTGCGAACGGCGCGTGGCGCAGCTCAACGGAACCCATCAGCATGTAGTACAGCGCAAGGAAGATTGGCATCTGAATCAGCAGCGGGAAGCAACCACCCAGTGGGTTTACTTTCTCTGCTTTATACAGGGCCATCATTTCCTGGCTCTGACGCTGTTTGTCATCGCCCAGACGCTCACGCATTGCCTGAATCTTCGGCTGCAGCATGCGCATCTTCGCCATGGAGGTGTACTGCGCTTTAGTCAGCGGGTACATGATGCCACGAACGATGAAGGTGATAACGATGATGGAGAAGCCCCAGTTACCCAGGAAGCTGTGGATGAACTTCAGCAGCTTAAACAGCGGCTGAGAGATGAACCACAACCAGCCGTAATCCACGGTCAGATCCAGGTGCGGCGCAACAGCGGCCATTTTGTCCTGAATTTCCGGGCCAACCCACAGGGTGCTGGCCAGCTTACCGGTTTGACCCGGCTGTACCAGAACCGGCTGAGATTTGTAGCCGATGGCTGCAAGGCCGTTACCCAGGTTCGCGGTATAGAAGTTGTTGGTACCGTCGTTATTTGGCACCCACGCCGTCGCGAAATACTGCTGCAGCATCGCCACCCAACCGCCTTTAGCGCTGACGTTCAGGTTTTCGTTATCGGCAATGGTGTCGAATTTGTATTTCTCGTACTTCGCGTCAGGCGTGGAGTACGCCGCACCTCGGAAGGTGTGCAGCGCAAAGTTGCTGCTTCCGGTATCACGGTGGGACGGCAGATTGATGGACTGCTTCAGCTGGCCAAAGGTCGACAGCTCCAGCGGTTTCTCACCGGCGTTCTGTACGCTGTAGCCCACGTTCACCGCATACTCACCGCGCTTCAGGGTGAAGGTTTTGGTGAAGGTGTTGCCTGCGGCGTCGGTATAGGTCATCGGGATAACGAGTTCGTTCTGGCCATCAGCCAGCACAAAGGTGTCGTTCTCGACGTTATACAGTGGACGCGCACCGTTAGCCGGGTTATCCGGGCCATCACGACCGGTCAGGCCGCTCTGCGCCTGGTAGATAAACTCAGGCGTGGTTTCCAGTAACTGGAACGGTTCGTTAGACTTCAGCTCTTTCGGGTAGGTCAACAGCAGCGCCTGCTCAACATCACCACCACGGGTGTTGATTGTCAGCTCAAGCACATCGGTCTTAACCGTAATCTGTTTCCCCTGGCCACTGGCCGGTACGCCCTGGTCGGCGGCGCTACCCGCTGCGGTGGTCGTAGTCTGCGTGGTCTGCTGCTGGGGTTGAGGATTTTTATCCTGCTCCCATGCCTGCCAGATCATGAAAGACACGAACAACAAAGCGATGATAAGAAGATTGCGTTGCGAATCCATCGTTAGTGTTCTCTGGTATCAAAGGGTCCTGGGGGGACGGGGTCGTCTCCACCGGGGTGTAAAGGGTGGCATTTTAATACGCGTTTCACCGTCAACCAACTGCCTTTTATCACTCCAAACCTGCGCAATGCCTCAATTCCGTAGCTTGAGCATGTTGGTGTGAAACGGCAGTGCGGCCCGAGTAGCGGACTAATCAGGCGTTGATAGACCCGAATGAGGGCTATCAGGACCCGGGAGCCAGGCGACAGTGGCGGCGCCATAATTTTTCCAACGCTTCCGAGAGAGCACGGTTATCGAGGTCGGCAACCCCTTTCTTCGCCACCACCACGAAATCCATTGAAGGCAGTTCGTGCTGACGTAAACGGAAGCTTTCACGCGTCAGACGTTTAATCCGATTGCGTTCATGCGCACGCTTAACATTTTTCTTGGCGACTGTGAGACCGATGCGGGGATGCCCCAGCGAATTTTGGCGGCCGAGGATGGTGATTTGCGGCGTGCCAGCCCGTTGTGGCTGCTGGAAGACGAAAGTGAAATGAGCGGGAGTTAACAAACGTAACTCCCTGGGAAATGCTAGCTTAACCACTCAGGGGTTAGCTTTATTACTTGGAAACGGTCAGACGAGCGCGGCCTTTAGCACGACGACGTGCCAGAACCTGACGACCATTTTTAGTAGCCATACGAGCACGGAAGCCGTGAGAACGGTTGCGCTTCAGTACAGACGGTTGAAAAGTGCGTTTCATGGCGATTTCTACCTAAACTTGAATAAATTCACTGACTTTTGCGTATACCCGAACGAGTTACGAACGACTAACGCCTCAGCGTGGGTGATTAAAGAGGCCGGATTGTAATAATTGTACACTCCGGAGTCAATTCTCTTTCCTTATTTCCCGCGTATTTCCGCACGTTTTCGCGTGGAAAATGAGCAACGGACGACGCAGGAAGATGAGCATCACGCGCCGGGTCGAGGATTATACGGCCTCGCCAACAAAGCGCAAGGATCGTCCCGGATCTTCGTTAGATCATTTAAGCAATAAATTGTCTGTGCTCATTAATTTTTCCAATATGCGGACTAAATCGTGGGGCACTGGCGCCAGGATCGTTTACACTTATCCGGTTCCGGATCTTCCTGTGGATAAATCGGGAAGAATCTGTGAGAAACAGAAGATCTCTGGCTCAGTTTAGGCTATGATCCGCGGTCCCGATCGGGATCCCAGGATCCTGGTCAGGATAAATTGCAGATAGCAATTCGCACGTCCCCCTTTACACAGGGTCATGTCGATGTGCGCCAACAATCATGAATATTCAATAGTTTTCTTTTATTGTTCGAGTGGAGTCCGCCGTGTCACTTTCGCTTTGGCAGCAGTGTCTTGCCCGATTGCAGGATGAGTTACCAGCCACAGAATTCAGTATGTGGATCCGCCCGTTGCAGGCGGAACTGAGCGATAACACGCTGGCTTTGTATGCGCCAAACCGTTTTGTGCTCGATTGGGTAAGGGACAAGTACCTTAATAACATCAATGGACTGCTGAACGATTTCTGCGGGTCTGATGCCCCGCAGCTGCGCTTTGAAGTGGGCACAAAGCCGGTCACCCAAACCGTTCGTGAAACCGTGAACGTAGCAGCACCTGCTCAGGCCGCGCCTGCTCCGGCCCCTCGCGTCACACCCGCTCGTCAGGGCTGGGATAATGTCCCCGCACCGGCTGAGCCAACCTACCGCTCTAACGTTAACGTGAAACATACGTTCGATAACTTCGTTGAAGGTAAGTCGAACCAGCTGGCGCGCGCGGCGGCTCGTCAGGTTGCTGATAATCCCGGTGGGGCCTACAACCCGCTGTTCCTTTATGGCGGCACGGGTCTGGGTAAAACGCACCTGCTGCATGCGGTGGGTAACGGCATTATGGCGCGCAAGCCCAATGCCAAAGTGGTGTATATGCACTCCGAACGCTTCGTTCAGGACATGGTAAAAGCCCTGCAAAACAATGCGATCGAAGAGTTTAAACGCTACTATCGTTCTGTTGACGCGCTGCTCATCGATGACATCCAGTTCTTTGCCAATAAAGAACGATCGCAGGAAGAGTTTTTCCACACCTTCAATGCCCTGCTGGAAGGCAATCAGCAGATCATTTTGACCTCGGATCGTTACCCAAAAGAGATCAACGGCGTTGAAGATCGTCTGAAATCCCGCTTCGGCTGGGGCCTGACGGTGGCGATCGAGCCACCGGAGCTGGAAACCCGCGTCGCGATCCTGATGAAGAAAGCCGATGAAAACGACATTCGCCTGCCGGGCGAAGTGGCGTTCTTCATTGCCAAGCGTCTACGCTCCAACGTGCGTGAGCTGGAAGGAGCGCTGAACCGCGTTATCGCCAATGCCAACTTCACCGGTCGTGCGATCACCATCGATTTTGTGCGTGAAGCGCTGCGAGATTTGCTGGCATTGCAGGAAAAACTGGTCACTATCGACAATATTCAAAAGACGGTGGCTGAGTACTACAAGATCAAAGTGGCAGATTTACTGTCTAAACGTCGTTCCCGCTCGGTGGCGCGTCCGCGTCAGATGGCGATGGCGCTGGCTAAGGAGTTAACCAACCACAGTCTGCCGGAAATCGGGGATGCGTTTGGTGGCCGTGACCATACGACCGTGCTGCACGCTTGTCGCAAGATTGAGCAGTTACGCGAAGAAAGCCACGACATAAAAGAAGATTTTTCCAATCTAATCAGAACATTATCATCGTGACGCTATGAAATTTACCGTTGAACGTGAATATTTATTAAAACCGCTGCAACAGGTGAGTGGCCCATTAGGTGGCCGCCCAACGCTGCCTATTCTCGGAAACCTGCTGCTTCAGGTCGCGGACGGTACGCTGTCGCTGACCGGTACAGATCTGGAAATGGAAATGATCGCGCGCGTTACGCTGACGCAGCCGCACGACGCGGGCGCGACCACGGTTCCGGCACGTAAATTCTTTGACATCTGCCGCGGGCTGCCGGAAGGCGCTGAAATCGCCGTGCAGCTGGAAGGCGACCGTATGCTGGTGCGCTCTGGCCGCAGCCGTTTCTCGCTCTCCACGCTGCCTGCTGCGGACTTCCCGAATCTGGACGACTGGCAGAGCGAAGTTGAATTCACCCTGCCGCAGGCGACGATGAAGCGTCTGATTGAAGCTACGCAGTTCTCCATGGCGCATCAGGACGTCCGTTACTACTTAAACGGCATGCTGTTCGAAACCGAAGGTGAAGAGCTGCGTACCGTAGCCACCGACGGCCACCGTCTGGCGGTCTGTTCTATGCCGATTGGCGACGCGCTGCCAAACCATTCGGTGATCGTGCCGCGTAAAGGGGTGATTGAGCTGATGCGTATGCTCGACGGCGGCGACACGCCGCTGCGCGTGCAGATCGGCAGCAACAATATCCGCGCACACGTGGGCGATTTTGTCTTCACGTCTAAGCTGGTTGACGGTCGTTTCCCGGATTATCGCCGCGTATTGCCGAAGAATCCGGACAAAACGCTGGAAGCGGGCTGCGATAGCCTCAAGCAGGCCTTTGCCCGTGCGGCCATTCTCTCCAACGAGAAATTCCGCGGCGTGCGCCTGTACGTGAGTGAAAACCAGATCAAAATCACCGCCAATAACCCGGAGCAGGAAGAGGCAGAAGAAATTCTGGACGTCACCTACGCCGGAACCGAGATGGAAATCGGCTTTAACGTCAGTTACGTGTTGGATGTGCTGAATGCGCTGAAGTGCGAGAACGTGCGCATTCTGCTGACCGACTCCGTTTCAAGCGTACAGATTGAAGATGCCGCATCACAGTCGGCTGCTTATGTTGTCATGCCAATGAGACTGTAATGTCGCTCACCCGTCTGTTGATCCGCGACTTTCGCAATATCGAAAGCGCGGATCTCGCTTTATCCCCTGGCTTTAACTTCCTGGTTGGCGCAAACGGCAGCGGCAAAACCAGCGTGCTTGAGGCCATCTATACGCTCGGCCACGGTCGGGCGTTTCGCAGTTTGCAGATTGGTCGCGTCATTCGCCACGAGCAGGAAGCTTTTGTTCTGCACGGGCGTTTGCAGGGCGATGAGCGTGAGACCGCCATCGGCCTGACCAAAGACAAGCAGGGCGACAGCAAGGTGCGCATCGACGGCACCGACGGCCATAAAGTGGCGGAGCTGGCGCTGCTGATGCCGATGCAGCTGATAACGCCGGAGGGGTTTACTTTACTCAACGGCGGCCCCAAATACAGAAGAGCGTTCCTCGACTGGGGATGCTTTCACAACGAAGCCGGATTCTTTAACGCCTGGAGCAACCTGAAGCGTCTGCTCAAGCAGCGTAACGCCGCGCTGCGCCAGGTTACCCGTTACGCCCAGCTGCGTCCGTGGGACATGGAGTTAATCCCTCTCGCGGAACAAATCAGCAACTGGCGTGCCGAATACAGCGCAGGTATCGCCGAAGATATGGCCGACACCTGCAAACAGTTTTTACCCGAGTTCTCTCTCACCTTCTCCTTCCAGCGCGGCTGGGAGAAAGAGACGGATTATGCCGAGGTGTTAGAGAGAAGCTTCGAGCGCGACCGCATGTTGACCTACACCGCACACGGCCCGCACAAGGCGGATTTCCGCATTCGTGCCGACGGTGCACCGGTGGAAGACACGCTTTCGCGCGGGCAGCTCAAGCTCCTGATGTGTGCGCTGCGCCTGGCACAGGGAGAGTTTCTCACCCGCGAGAGCGGAAGACGCTGCCTGTACCTGATAGATGATTTTGCCTCGGAACTTGACGACGCGCGGCGCGGGCTGCTTGCCAGCCGCTTAAAAGCCACGCAGTCGCAGGTTTTCGTCAGCGCCATTAGCGCTGAACACGTTATAGACATGTCGGACGAAAATTCGAAGATGTTTACCGTGGAAAAGGGTAAAATAACGGATTAACCCAAGTTGAAATGAGCGAGAAACGTTGATGTCGAATTCTTATGACTCCTCCAGTATCAAAGTCCTGAAAGGGCTGGATGCGGTGCGTAAGCGCCCGGGTATGTATATCGGCGACACGGATGACGGCACCGGTCTGCACCACATGGTATTCGAGGTGGTAGATAACGCTATCGACGAAGCGCTCGCGGGTCACTGTAAAGACATCGTGGTCACCATCCATGCGGATAACTCCGTCTCCGTCACCGATGACGGTCGTGGCATCCCAACCGGTATTCACCCGGAAGAGGGCGTCTCTGCGGCGGAAGTGATCATGACCGTCCTGCACGCAGGCGGTAAGTTCGACGATAACTCCTATAAAGTTTCCGGCGGCCTGCACGGCGTAGGTGTTTCGGTAGTAAACGCCCTGTCGCAGAAGCTGGAGCTGGTTATCCAGCGCGAAGGCAAAATCCACCGTCAGCTCTATACGCACGGCGTGCCGCAGGCACCGCTGGCCGTCACGGGCGACACCGACAAAACCGGTACCATGGTGCGTTTCTGGCCGAGCCTCGAAACCTTCACCAACGTCACCGAGTTTGAGTACGACATCCTGGCGAAACGCCTGCGTGAACTGTCGTTCCTGAACTCTGGCGTCTCGATTCGCCTGCGCGACAAGCGTGACAACAAAGAAGACCACTTCCACTACGAAGGCGGTATCAAGGCGTTTGTTGAGTATCTGAACAAGAACAAAACGCCAATTCACCCGAATATCTTCTACTTCTCCACCGAAAAAGACGGTATCGGCGTGGAAGTGGCGCTGCAGTGGAACGACGGTTTCCAGGAAAACATTTACTGCTTCACCAACAACATTCCACAGCGTGACGGTGGTACTCACCTTGCGGGCTTCCGTGCGGCGATGACCCGTACCCTGAACGCCTACATGGACAAAGAAGGCTACAGCAAGAAAGCGAAAGTCAGCGCCACCGGTGACGATGCCCGTGAAGGCCTGATTGCCGTTGTCTCCGTGAAGGTACCGGATCCGAAGTTCTCCTCACAGACCAAAGACAAGCTGGTCTCTTCTGAGGTGAAATCGGCGGTTGAGCAGCAGATGAACGAACTGCTGAGCGAATACCTGCTGGAAAACCCGTCCGACGCGAAAATCGTGGTGGGTAAAATTATTGATGCGGCGCGTGCCCGTGAAGCGGCGCGTAAAGCCCGTGAAATGACCCGTCGTAAAGGCGCGCTGGACTTAGCAGGCCTGCCGGGCAAACTGGCTGACTGCCAGGAACGCGACCCGGCGCTGTCCGAACTGTACCTCGTGGAAGGGGACTCCGCGGGCGGTTCTGCGAAGCAGGGCCGTAACCGTAAGAACCAGGCTATCCTGCCGCTGAAGGGTAAAATCCTTAACGTTGAGAAGGCGCGCTTCGACAAGATGCTCTCTTCTCAGGAAGTGGCGACGCTCATTACCGCGCTGGGCTGCGGCATCGGCCGTGATGAGTACAACCCGGACAAACTGCGCTACCACAGCATCATCATCATGACCGATGCGGACGTCGACGGCTCGCACATTCGTACGCTGCTGTTGACCTTCTTCTATCGTCAGATGCCTGAAATCGTTGAGCGTGGCCACGTCTACATTGCACAGCCGCCGCTGTACAAGGTGAAGAAAGGCAAGCAGGAACAGTACATTAAAGACGACGAAGCGATGGATCAGTACCAAATCGCAATCGCCCTTGATGGCGCAACCCTGCATGCGAACTCGCACGCCCCTGCACTGGCCGGCGAGCCGCTGGAGCGTCTGGTGTCCGAGTTCAACGCGACGCAGAAAATGATCACGCGTATGGAACGCCGCTATCCGAAAACGCTGCTGAAGGAGCTGGTTTATCAGCCAACCCTGACCGAAGCCGATCTGAGCGACGAGCAGACCGTGACCCGCTGGGTGAATGCCCTGGTGACCGATCTCAACGAGAAAGAGCAGCACGGCAGCATGTGGAAATGCGATATCCAGCAGAACGCCGATAAGCAGTTCGAGCCTATTATTCGCGTGCGTACCCACGGCGTTGATACCGACTACCCGCTGGAACACGAGTTTGTGACCGGTCCGGAATACCGCCGTATCTGCACGCTCGGCGAGACGCTGCGTGGCCTGATCGAAGACGATGCGTTCATCGAACGTGGCGAACGTCGTCAGCCGGTAGCCAGCTTCGAGCAGGCGCTGGACTGGCTGGTGAAAGAGTCTCGTCGTGGTCTTGCGATCCAGCGTTATAAAGGTCTGGGTGAAATGAACCCGGAGCAGCTGTGGGAAACTACCATGGATCCGGAAAGCCGCCGCATGTTGCGCGTCACCGTTAAAGACGCGATTGCTGCGGACCAGCTGTTCACGACCCTGATGGGCGATGCGGTTGAACCACGTCGTGCCTTCATCGAAGAGAACGCCCTGAAAGCGGCAAATATCGATATTTAACGGTTGTTATTGTGGGGTCTCATTTCAAATGAAATGACATCTCATAAAGAATGCAGTCGGCTAAGAACAAAAAGAGAGGGGCACGATGTCCCTCTCTTTTTTTGCTTAAATTGGTGTATCAATAGAACAAAGTCGATCTCATTGGCATAACCCTCTACCAGGAGAATATATCCCGAACATACCCTGACGAAGAGTATGGTGGTCTGTTAGAGTTGAAATCGTTACGGAAAAAGGAATACACCGAATGAGCAGCAGGAGCGATATTATCGGGGCCGATGAATGGCCTCATCTACAGTGAGGTCCTCGGTTGGATTGACCTGGGGCATGCCAGGGGCGAAGATATTTCCCTGCTTCTGACTGATTTCAGCAGCGGCGAAGCCAGTGGCAGACCTTATTACACGATTGCATACAATTAGAGAATGAATATCGGGAAAGGACTTGCCGGAACGGGTAAGTTTGTTCGCTGGGAAATAAAACGTGGGCGCTCGATGTCAGAAATTAACAGCATTGCCCTGGCCATGATGATGGATACCGCGAGAAATTTTGAAAATTACCAGTCTCGCGCTTTTTTCAGCTGGTACACCGATAGCGGGTTCAGCGGAGAAGACCTGGTGTCGGATCTGCTCGGTTTTTACAGGGCGCTGATTCCTTCGGATTACCGGGCTCAGTTGAGGCCTGTCAGCCGTGAAAGCGCACTACGCCGCTGGGATCATTACGGACCGATCGGTAATTTCAAGAACCGGGGTTTTCTTCCACTGATGTTTCCCGACCCTGATGACCTAAATATCCGGCATGAACCCTATAAAGGCTCGCTTCCCCGCTTTATGAAGTGGGTAACGCCGTTTGATAACTTCAGTTCAGACATTGTTCGTATTCTTAACGATAACGGCACATATCATTCCTTCTTTACCCACTCAGGACGACGTTGAGCATGAAAAAGTTAGCCATATACTCAGGGCTGGCCATCGTGATTGTCACGGTCATATACCTCCTTTTGCCGTATGAGCCTGAGATGACATACCGTGAATCAGATAGGGTTCGCTATCATCTTTACACCCCAGAATCGATTAAGCAGGTACCACGCCTTTCACCGGATTATACCTTCAGCCACTCTGCTGCAAATGGACAGCCGGAAACCGCTGGCGTGTGCTTTAGCGGGGTATCTGATACCGCTGCACTTAAACAATACCTTGTTTCGCGTGGCTATTCCTTTGCGAGAAAAGCTCCCGCCGGGGAGTTGTGGACGTCAGAACGTAGCCGGGATGTGTACTTCACTGTTATAAGCAGATTTTCGCCTGGTAAGCAGGTTTGCCTGTATGAATCAGATCGTTAACCTGTGCTTTTAGCGCGGCTTTGTTGTGGGAGCAGGCATATCCAGCGACATCACGGACGGTAAACGGCTCGCCAGAGTATCTATCGCTATTCTTACCCTCAGCGGCAGATGCGGCGTCTGCTGCCACACGGCATGAACGTTGAAATGCACATCCGGTGCCTGCTTTAAGAGCGGGACGAGTTTACCCTGGTGAATATCTTTGACGACCATCCAGCAGGGCAGCCATGCAATGCCGTGTCCGGCCAGCGCAGCGTCGCAGATCGCCTGCAAATCATCCATATTGAGCGACGATCGGGGCGTAAAGGTGTGCGACTTTCCTTCGTTATCCATCAGCTGCCAGGATAACACTCTGCCTGCGCTCAAATAGTTAATGGCCGTATGCTGGGATAAATCATTAACGCTTTGTGGCTGGCCTTTCTTCAGCAGATACTCCGGCGCGGCGCACAGCACCATGCGGTGTTCTCCCAGTTTTCTGGCGACCAGCACGCTGCTGTCCTGAAGCGTGCCGTTACGCACTGCCATATCAAACCCTTCCTCGACCAGATCCACCACGCGGTCGCTGAACGACATTTCCAGTTCAAGCCCGGGGTGTTCCTGCGCCAGCGCTATGAGCAGTGGGGCAACACACTGGCGACCAAACAGCACCGGCATGGAAATGCGCAGGCGACCGCTGACCTGCTGTTTCCCCGTCTCAAGCAGCGATTCCGCACTCCGAATCTCCTCCAGCGCGCGCAGGCAGCGTTCATAAAAAAGGGCGCCGTTATCGGTCAGACTCTGGCTGCGGGTGGTGCGCTGAAAAAGACGTACCCCCAGCCGTTGTTCAAGGCGAGCGATGCTTTTTCCGACCGCCGAGCGTGACAAATGCAGACGAATGGCGGCCTGCGCAAAACTTCCCGCCTCAACGGCGGCCACAAAAACAGGAATACCCTTTAGCGTATCGGTCATAGATTGTATCTATTGTGGCGTCAATAAAGAGAAAACTTATCGCCACTGGCGACGGTTAGTCAACGGTAGACTGTCAGGACTAAAGCTCATCTGATGGCAGGAGAAATAAAATGACAGAGACAATGCAACGCTGGTCCATGGATGCCCTCGGGCGCGAGAACCTCAAGCTGACTCAGGCGCCCGTCCCACAGCCGGGCCCGGGTGAAGTGCGCGTAAGGGTGAATGCCGTTGCGCTTAACTATCGCGATAAAATGGTTGTTGAAGGCACAATGCCCATCCCGCTTTCCTTCCCGTTTACCCCGGCGTCTGACATGGCGGGCGTGGTGGACAGCATCGGGGAAGGCGTTACTCGCTTCAAACCCGGCGCGCGCGTCATCTCAACCTTCTTCCCTGAGTGGATTGACGGTAAGCCGCAGGCGGACGCGCGCAATCTGCCCTATAAAACGTCCGGCGGATACTTTCAGGGCATGCTGTCCGAGTATGTGATTGTGAATGAAGGCGCGCTGGCGGCCTCCCCGGAGACTCTGGATGCGTATTCCGCTCTGATCGATCATGTTTTCGCGTGGAACGTCGATCAGCGATTCGCAGCTGATCGATCATCCG
>NZ_QFXN01000286.1:0-2963 GCF_003144775.1 Enterobacter sp. CGMCC 5087
CGGATGATCGATCAGCTGCGAATCGCTGATCGACGTTCCACGCGAAAACATGATCGATCAGAGCGGAATACGCAACCAGACGCAACGCGGCTCTGGCACAAATTGAAACGCTGATACAGCAACTCGACGAAATATCGACACTGACCGGCAGTATCGGCGGCGGTAAAGCCAATGAATGGGGAGTACGGCAATATCGTTACGACTGCTGGCTGATGGAGAAAACAGAAACAGCGATGAAAGCCATTACCCGCAACATCGATCGCGGCATATGGCGAGACCTGATGCAACGCTCCGGAATGCTGTCGCTTATGGACGCGCAGTCTCGTGACCAGTGGTACAACAGCCTGGAAAAGGAGGATATTCCGGCGATCTCTGAAGACAATATTCTCAGCACGTTTGAGCAATTACATCTGAATAAAGGTGAAGTCTTTGAACGTGGCATGATTAACGTGTTTAAGGGGCTGAGCTGGAATTTTAAGACAAACAGCCCCTGTAGGTTTGGCGGGAAAATCATCGTGACGGGGCTGGTCAAATACGATCGCTGGGGATTTGGACTGAACTGGGGCTGGCAGCGTGACCGCCTGGCGGACCTTGAGCGCATGCTGATGCTACTGGATGGACAACCCATACCAGACAGTCGCGCCGACGTTACCCGCCGTCTCGGCGATCATATCCATGAGAACAGACACAGCACCCGCTATGAGGATGAGATGTTTGCGATCAAGTACTTTCAGAAGGGAACGGCTCATATCACGTTCAAACGGCCAGAGCTGGTCGATAAGTTGAACGACATCATCGCCCGGCACTATCCGGAGGCACTGGCAGCGAGATAATATTTGTGCCGTATGTTTGCCATTCAACATGTCGTATTTTTGCTATACTCGTGTAACTCTCAGAGGAGAAACCCATGACGACTAAAGACCGGATTTTATCACGACTAAAACGTTCAAAGCGTTATGTTTTCACTCGTGATGATTTCAAAGATCTCGCCAGCTATGATCAGGTAGGCAGGATCCTTCGCATGCTGGTGAAAGAGGGGGTTTTGATGCGGGTAGGCTATGGTGTCTACACCAAAGCACGACGTAATGTCATTACAGGGAAAATTATGCCCGCCGCTCCTGGAGGCTCTTCTGCCGTTATGACTGAAGCCCTTAAACGCCTGAATGTGGAATACAAACTGACGGGTGCAACAGAATGCTACAACAAAGGAAAATCAACACAGATCCCGGCCACCCTGGAGATCAAAATCTCACCCCGGTTTAAGCGAACCCTGGTGATAGGGAAAAGCAAAATAAATGCATGAATTAACATCATTATTTCCCGACGTTGCAGATAAGCTCAGTATTGAGTCAGTTGCTATTGTTGAGAAAGATTACTATGTCGTTGAATTATTAAGACTACTTAGCAATATAAAACCAGACACGCACAATCTTGTATTTGCAGGCGGTACCGCATTATCAAAAGCAGGTATAACCTTAAACAGGATGTCAGAGGATGTCGATATTAAGCTGGTTCCTGTCGAAGGTTTTATGCAAAAATATGGTCGTGATAAACGTAAAAAACTCCGCAAAGCAATCATACAAACAATCAGCGACGCCATTGCTCAATCCGGGATCTTCAGTCTGGATGACAATAACGCCAGAACTACGCGTGATGAATATCGTTATAACGAAATTCCCGTACGATACCCGCAGGAATATTCACAGTCCCCCTGCCTCAGGCCTTTTATCAAACTGGAACTGATGGAAACAAGCCTTCTTGAAACGCCTGAAAGTCGCGATATCCAATCTCTGGTCACAGAACACGCTGGCAAAGGTGAAGTGATTAAAGATTTTCCCTGCGCAACCATCGTTTCCACACAAGCTGAAAAGCTGATTTCCATGATGCGCAGAACAGCAGCGGTTGTGCGCGACCCAACACGTCAGGATGACGAGGCACTGGTACGCCATATCTACGATAATTATTGCATTGTCAGAGAGCAAGCGCAGGACACGCCGCAACTAAGCATATTTGTCCATGAATGTATTCAGCAAGATATTGAACGCTATGGCAACCAATATCCTCAGTTCTGCACCTCACCAATTGATGAACTCAAAATGGGGCTGAATGCATTAAGGGATGAGCCCATACACAAAATACGCTTCCAACAATTTGTTGAACCGATGGTATACGGTGACAATCAAATTACATGGGATGAGGCTTATGCCTGTTTCAGAAAAACAGCGCTGGCGGTTCTGGACGCATGCTCAACAACGGGTTGAACTTGAGTTGTGAAGCTATCGGTGACTGGATAGCACAAAATAATCCTGTACGTGCGATCAGCTGTACCGAAGAATTGTACCAACAATGCCTTCTGATAGCTGAATCGCCAGTGCTCTACAGAGAAAGGTCAGAGCTGCAGGCTGGGATCAGGTGCTCCACTTATGGCTGTGACCTTCTTCCGTTCAGAGTCCTGGACACGGAAGTTCGTATCGAACGCGCCATGCATGGTTCACGTGATATCAATAGGGGGCTTGCAGAACCATGCGCCCATCAGCCGTTGGATGACCTTTGATTTTGCTCTCGTCAGGGGTATCATCCACAGGTGAATCGGGAATCGAATGAAGGAATCGAAGTAAGGGTTTCAGACAGTCTCAAATCGGTAACCTGTCGCTACGGAAATACCTGCCAACAACCAGTAAAATCATTACGAGGTACCATTCGAGGTATCATTTTTATCGAATTAATAAATAACCAGTAAAAACAAACGGATATTATTGAAGGTCGATTCCGAGTCCGGGCACCACTTT
Organism: Enterobacter sp. CGMCC 5087; assembly: GCF_003144775.1. Classification (NCBI taxonomy): domain Bacteria; kingdom Pseudomonadati; phylum Pseudomonadota; class Gammaproteobacteria; order Enterobacterales; family Enterobacteriaceae; genus Enterobacter; species Enterobacter sp. CGMCC 5087. Next base: position 2,790 of record NZ_QFXN01000286.1, read on the forward strand.
CACTTCTATGTACGTCTCCCAAACTCCACAAAACTCAAGTATAATCACTGTCATACGTCATTTTCTCACATACCGAACTCCACTGAAATCAACCCAATACTACCTTAATCAAGTTGCATCCGGGGGCTTTTCAGGGGGCTCATTGTGTTCAATGAAATTTGAGGCCCCCATATG